>JBDKRF010000271.1:0-2468 GCA_039683525.1 Clostridiaceae bacterium | reverse complement strand
AACTTGTCCGGCAATGGCTTGTTAAACATCCCGCACGCTTGCCACTTCATGCGCCAGTCTGTCGCCTCGCAGTTCGTATCGCCGTACAGCACGCACTTAATATACCGCTTGTCCCATAGCTTTCGGGCCAGATGGTCACAGTCCCGGCACTTCCCGTCTACGCATCCGTACCGCGCGTGCATCGCCTCTAGTTTTCTTTTCATGTTCCCCCGTAATATCCCCGTGTCGGTCTGCATAACCTATCTGCGAGGTGATCTCGATGAATGGTCAGGTGCTTGCGATGCGTGTAGAGTATGCCGCGCTGATTGCCGTCGCGGACGGTCTGTTTGACGTGATCCGCAACGGCGCGGCGTGCAATCTGCTAACGATGGCGCGGCTTGCGCACGAGGCGCGGGACGCGGCGCGGAAGATCGCCAGCGAGATCGAACGGATCATGCATCGCGTTCCGGTGTTTGCGCGGCTTGCGGCGGCGGTTGTGTCGGTTGTGTCGGTTGTGAAGGTTGTGGCGGCGTTGATGATGCCGTAGCGGTCGGGCCGCGCCATTCCGGTTTGCATCCTGCGTGTCCGGCACATCCTGGGCGATTGTTCTTGCAGTACGGCTTGCATAACCCATACGGCGAACGGCTGATAAGGCACGTTACGTCCCGTTCCGCCGCCTCCGCCCTTGCCTTGAATGCGTCGCGCTCTGCCGCCGCAGCGCACAGCTTATCATGCAGTCCTGCGTTTGCAGCTTCGTAGGTTGGCAGCTTGTCAACTTCCTTCTGCATGCGTTCCAGCTCGACATTGAGCGTGTCCCGCTGTCCCCGCGCCCGTTGCAGATGGACAACGGCTTTGTTGTATTTCGCATTCTCCACGCGCCACCGTTCGTCGAATGCTGCTTTGACAGCGCAAGCATACGATAGCTGACTGTTCAGCGCGTCGCGCTCTGCCGTCATCGCGGCAAGGTCGGCGCGAAGGCCGTCTGCCTCAAACAGCAAGTGGCTGATATTCTCAACTGCATGTGCCTTGATCCCGGTGCGTGTCCCATCGAGGATGCAAGACTTTTTAACCCCGCGCGCCGCGTTGTATTCCTCGATCTGCGCTCTGATTTCGTCAGTGTTCATTCCTGCTTCTCCTCCCCCAGCGCGGCGCGGGCATAATGCCCTGGGTAAATATCACGCGAAACCTCATTCATCCGTGCCGCATGATACCCATCTTCGTATCCGCTGTTGTATCCATTGCGCACTGCCTTGCACACGATCTCATTAACCGAAGTGCAGAACCCACCAACCGTCAGGCAGTTTCCGTTTGCGTGGCGCATCGGACATTGCGTCCGGGTTTCGTCAAGCCTATCCATTCCCGCCCTCCCCTTCTGCCCGCGCCACAGGCTTGGGACCAAAGAACTCCGGTGACGGGTCTTTCTCCGGGTACGGATACGGCATTCCGATCTCCCCGCACATCATTTCAGCGCCCGTCTGTGTGACGATCACGGTACAGTGCGGATCACCATACATGCGAAGGAATGCCACCATTGGTGTAGCTGCCGCCGTGAACGCGTCATTGCGTTGCTTACGCTCCTGCTCAGTCATTTGTTTTCTCCCCTTCCGCCCGCGCCGGGCGTCCATGTCTTCACCGTTGCTGCAAAAATCCATGTCTTCCACAACCACGCTGACGAAATCCAGCCGTTCACATTTCAGGATGTCGGTTTCGCTGAATAGACCGTCGCGGACGCGATGCAGTTCTGAGTATCGGCAGTCTTTGCACCGGACCACCGCCACGGCGTCGACGGTCGGGAGCCGTTTCAGCGTCGCGCTCATACCGGCAAGATGTGCTCTATCACACAACGACATATGCCCGACCTCGTAGTCGTGAATCGCGTTGATGGCCGCGCTCCGGCTGATCAGGTCATGTTCCATCGGCTTGCTCCTTTCGTTCGTGCCTGTCCGGCCTCGTGTCTCCGCGCCTCACGCAGTCCGGGCAAGTGCTTTTGAACTGTTCGCCTTGATGGATGTACCCGGTGCAATCCGGCTCCTGCGCGAGGCGGTCGATCATTCGCAGCAGGTCGTATATGCTATCGCGCCCTTCGTGCAGAAGAATCGACCCACTGTTCTGTGTGTCCTTTGAAAGATACCACGCCTTCGCTCTGGCATAGTTGGCTTGCTCCTGCTCCGTCAGCTTCATTCCTGCCCCTCCCACTTCTCCCCGGCCCGCTCAGCGTCGGTCGGGCGAGTGGGCCAGACGCGCCAGTGGGTGCCGTACTCGGAGCGGTCATCTTCCGAAATGTCTCCGAATCGCTCGGCGTGATCGAAGTGCCCGTCGCTTTCCTCTATCCATATTTCCGCGCCATCCGGCAGCGCGAGGGCCTGTTCAAGCGTGTACGGTTTCATCGCTTTTCACCTCCGCGCGGCGGTTCCATGCGGTTGCGGCATCGCCGTAGTCCTCGAATCCGTCAACCATCGCCCCGCACTCACGACACGCTACGCCGCAAG
>JBDKRF010000270.1:0-5548 GCA_039683525.1 Clostridiaceae bacterium | reverse complement strand
GAGAGGATCGACCACTATGTGGGTCCCGATATCCGCAACAGCGTCGAGGAGTTCGTCAAGCCCAATATCAAGCACTTTTCGATTCTTGCCGCCGTCAACACGGTGCTCTTAACCGCGGTATATCTGTTTATCATCCTCAAGGCGTATGTGGGCGCGATCACGGTGGGCTCCATCTTCATCCAGATCAATGCGATCATGCGCTTTTATCAGGCGATCGCGGCGCTTATTCAGCAATACACGATGTTCAAGGTCTCGAGCGAATACTTCGGCTTGAGCATCCGCTTCTTTGCCCTGCCCGAAACGAATCAGCACGGTACGCGGAAGATCGCGCTCGCGCCGCACGAGGACTATGTGTTTGCGTTTCAAGATGTGTCGTTCTGCTATCCCAATTCGGAAGCGCTGGTGCTGGATCATGTCAATTTGACCATCTCCCGCGGGCAGCGGCTCGCGGTCGTCGGCATGAACGGCGCGGGGAAAACCACGCTGATCAAGCTGCTCTGCCGGTTTTACCGGCCGACGGCAGGTGTCATCACGCTCAACGGCGTGGACATTCAGGAATACGACGATCGGGATTACGCAAGCCTGTTCTCCGTGGTATTTCAGGATTTCCATCTGTTCTCCTTTACGCTGGATCAGAACATCGCGACGAATTTACAGACGGACAAAGCGCGGCTGGAGCAGAGCATGAGAACCGCAGGGCTCGGCGAGCTGATGGACGAGCTCAAAGGCGACTATTCGGTCGCCATCGGCAAGCAGTTTGACGAGGACGGACGGGATTTCTCCGGCGGCGAGGAGCAGAAGATCGCAATCGCGCGCGCGCTGTATAAGGACGCGCCCGTGGTCGTGCTGGACGAGCCGACCGCAGCGCTCGACCCGATCACGGAGTTTGAAGTCTACTCCAAATTCAACGAGCTGGTCGGGGACAAAGCCTGCGTCTTCATCTCGCACCGCCTCTCCTCCTGCCGCTTTTGCCACAGCATCGCGGTGTTTGACGGCGGCAAAATCACGCAGTTCGGCAGCCACAACGATCTCGTGGAACAGAAAAGCGGCAAGTATTTCGAGCTCTGGAACGCGCAGGCGAAACACTACGTGGGAGAAGCGGTGGCGGAATGATACGCGTTTCCGTTTCGGCTGCGCATGCTTTCCACTCAGACTTTTTGCTGTGTTTGAAACACAACTGTTGACGCGGTGACGGGTCGGATACTACAATTTGATCAGACTGCATCAGAACCCACGGCGGGCAGCCATCCGCTCCTTTCGCCAGGGTTCTTTTGTTGATCCAGACTAAGGTGCTTTTCCCTGTTCTTATGCCCCGGCAGGAACAGCGATGAAGCGGAGGAAAGATGATGAATCGCAAGCCCTTTTACCGTCAGGCGCTGCACTATTTCTTTCTCGGAATGATTGCGCTGCTGTTTGCCGCCATCTTCCATTTTTGTATCAGCCCCGTTATGACGCAAGAGACGGAGTTTGATGTTTCCTGTTTTCACGTGATCGGAAATGCGATGCGATTCGGCAACATGCCGTATCTCAACTTCATTGATAACAAAGGCCCTGTTCAATACGTGATCTATCTGCTCGCCTCGCTGATCGGTCCCTTCCCTTGGGGCGTCTTCATCATCAGCACCCTCCTCGATTTCTGCATGCTGGTCATGTTGGAGCAGATCTGTCGGCGCTTGAAGATTCCGAATGCATTCTGGATTCTTCCTTTGTTTCTCTTTTTCTATACCTGTGTTTGTTCCAACGGCGGCTTGACCGAAGATTTTTCTCTTCCGCTGACCATGGCGGCATTTTTGATCTATCTGGATTTTGACGAGCGATTCCGGCAGCGCGAGATGCGGCTTCTCACCGGATTTCTCTTGGGCTTGCTGTTCTGGCTCTGCGCATTTACGAGAATCAACAATGCGCTGCCCATCGGACTCATCACAGCGTCGATCGGCGTTCAACTGCTCCTGAAAAAAGAGTGGAAGAAGACAGCGGCCTATATCGTATCGTTTGCCACGGGAACGCTTCTGATCGTTGTGCCAATCGTGCTGTGGCTGCTTCAAAAGGGCGCCTGGCAGGAGTTTCTCAATCAGTTTTTGATCAACAACTTCAAGTATGCCGCTGCGGAAGACGCAATCTCCAAGGTCGATCTGTTCTTCCACAATCGCTTTGGTTTTGCATTATTCTTCCTTGTGATTGAAAGCATACTCGGAGCATACCTGTTCTATCGGCGCAGCGGGAAAGCGAGAGGATCGATCCTCATCACGACGCTGGTGGTTCTGCTCGGAACCGGACTGTCGTTTATCTCCATGACGCAGTCTTTTCCGCACTATCTTCTCGTGATTTTAATCCCCGCCTTCTTCGGGTTTATTTTGCAATATGCGTATCCGGATGATGCACCGGAAAAGAACAAAAAGCGGAGGCTATTCGTCGCATTCACAACCGTATTCTGCTGTGTCGGAATGATCTTCACGTTCTCCGGCAAGGTAAAAGTCGAAGACGGGCTGTACTATGTAAAGACCGTGTCCCACAGAATACTGGACGGCGAACTGTTTCAAAAGACAGAATATGAACAGACGATCGACCGCCTCGCAGACCGCATTCCTCTCGAGGAGCAAAACTCTGTTTACTCCCTGAATGCAGACCCAAGGTTCTACGCGTACTCCGGCATTATCCCCTGCAAGCGGATGTTTGTGTGCCAGGCGTTATTTACTGATATATCAAAAGAGTATGCCGATGAGTTCGTTTCTTATTTTGCCATCGACCCGCCAAAGTGGCTGGTCACCGAGGAACCGCTGGAGACGATTGACCTGTGCGGCACGGGGGCTGCCATAACGGCCGCGTACCGCCTTGTTGACGACACCACCGGATACTATTATTTATACGAGCGGAGATAGCCGAATGAAAATCACGAACCTCCTTCAAAAAAACAAATCCATCCTGCTGTACTTTGTCTGTTCGGCTACCACGGCGCTGCTCGAAACAGGACTTCTTTACCTTTTTAAAAGCACCATCCCACCGCTGCAAAACCATATTGTTCTGGCTAACACGATAGCGGTCGTCATCAGCGCCTGTGTGCACTATGTGTTGACCTCGAAGCTTGTGTTTCAGGTCAAAATGAACATCGCGAGTGTTACCGCTTACCTGGCTACATTCTTCATCGGTCTGGGAATACAGAGTGCCGTGATCTGGGTTGCTTACGAAAAGCTTCTTCCTTCGCTGATTGCAAACGAAAGCCTTTTGACGTTGTGCAGTAAGGGGCTCTCTTTGGCTGCGTCGTTCTTTATTACATATTTCTTGCGAAAGTACATCAACGCGCAAATCAACAAACGGGAAAGGACTCGTACCGATGCATAATCTGTTTGCCATGCTCCCCTGCTACAATGAAGAAAAGGACATCGAGCCGCTCGTCCATAAGTGGATGGAGCTGAAGAACGAGTTCACGCAGCGCGGATATGATCTATCCGTGTATTGCATCAATGATTGCAGCACCGACTCAACGAAGGCAGTCATTACTAGCCTCACGCAGACATACCCGGAGCAAGTGCATCTCGTGAATCACGAAGTCAACCGCGGACTCGGCGGTGCCTTGATGACGGCACTTCATCTGTTCCTGGAACACGGCTCGGGCAAGGATATCTGCGTTTTGATGGACGGAGACAACACGCATGACCCCGTCTACACGCTCTCAATGCTGCCAAAGATCGAGTCCGGCGCGGATTGCGTGATTGCCTCGCGGTATTGCGGCGACTCCAAGACGCAAGGCGTTTCTCCCTTCCGGCTCTTTTTAAGCTGGGGTGCGAGGGCGTATTATTCCATGCTTTTGCATGTGAAGAACGTCAAAGATTACACCTGCGGTTATCGCGCCTATGCCTTCAGCATCATCCAGACGGCCTACCAGAAGTTTGGCGAAAACCTTGTGGAGCGGCGCTCTTTTGCCTGCATGATGGAGCTATTGTATAAACTCAGCCTCTGCGGCGCAAAATTTGAAGAGGTTCCGTTTGAACTGCGATACGACCATAAAGCGGGCGAAAGTAAGATGCGGATTCTCAAGACCGTCCGCGAGAGCCTGATTACCGCGGCGCATCTTCGCATCCATACCAAAAGGAAAGCGTGAGCGAATGAAGAAAGTCCTGCTCGTCTTTGGAACAAGGCCGGAAGCCATCAAGATGTGCCCGCTCGTTAACGAGCTCAAGACGCGATCGGCGCTCTCAACCGTCGTCTGTGTGACGGGACAGCATCGCGAAATGCTCGATCAGGTGCTTTCTGCGTTTCATGTCGTGCCGGATTATGATTTGGCGGTCATGAAGAAAAGCCAAACGCTCTTTGACATCACGGTCAATATCCTCGAAAGCATTCGCGACGTGCTGGTTCAGGAAAAACCCGATATCGTGCTGGTGCACGGCGACACGACAACGACATTTGCTACCTCGCTCGCCTGCTATTATCTGCAGCTTCCGGTCGGGCACGTGGAAGCGGGGCTCAGGACGCACAATATCTATTCGCCATATCCCGAGGAGTTCAACCGTCAGGCGACCGGCATCATCGCGCGCTATCACTTCGCGCCAACCAGGATGGCCGCCGAAAACCTCGCTGCCGAGGGAAAGAATCCCGAAAGCATCTATATCACCGGCAACACGGTAATCGACGCCATGCGCCACACGGTGCAGCAAGATTATACGCACCCGGAACTCGATTGGGTAGGCGAGAAAAAACTAATTTTCCTCACAGCCCACCGGCGGGAAAACTACGGCGAACCCATGCGCCATATGTTTCGCGCCATCAGGAGAGTTTTGCTGGAGCATCCGGAGTGTAAGGCGGTCTATCCGATTCATATGAGCCCCGTCGTTCGCCAAATCGCGGAGGAGGAGCTGGCGGATTGTTCACAGATTCATATGGTCGAACCGCTGGATGTGTTTGATTGCCACAACTTCGAGGCGAAGTGCTATCTGTGTCTGACCGATTCCGGCGGCATTCAGGAAGAGTGCCCGTCTTACGGCAAGCCGGTGCTCGTGATGCGCGACACGACCGAGCGGCCGGAGGGCGTCGCCGCAGGGACATTGCGGCTCGTGGGAACAGACGAAGAAACCATCTATCGCAATTTTAAAGAACTGTTGGTGGATTCGTCTGCTTACGATAAAATGGCGCGCGCCTGCAATCCTTATGGGGACGGCCATGCCTGCGAGCGAATTGCCGATATTCTCGAAGGCAAGCCGTACTCGCCGTGGCTATGATAAGCGAAACGAACATCCATCAACAAAAACAGATGCCGCCGTTGGGTGGCATCTGTTTTTTACATGTCGCTTTGTACCTTCGTCACCAAGCCATGTTTGTTTTATGCTGCGCGCGTGATATGATCGAATCAAGCAATTTTATGCAGAGACTCGGAATCAATCGAGGAGAGAAGGTCCACAAGCATGAGCAAGCAGACGAAGCCTGTTCTTTTCAACGTCATCGCGCCGGTGTACGGCCTGTTTTATCATAAGCAAAAGAAACGCTATCGCGAGGTCATCCAAACCGTCGCGAATGAATGGCGTCAAAACGGATACGAAAGCATACTCGACGT
>JBDKRF010000269.1:0-6682 GCA_039683525.1 Clostridiaceae bacterium | reverse complement strand
TTATCACATTCTTATTACATTGTCAATATGTGTATTGTGTACTATTTGTAATTTATAGCGCAGGAATGTAAATATTCCGCGCATTTATCCGATTTTTCTCGTGACATGACACAGATATTTACGGTTTTCCTGTTCAATCTGCCGCGAAATTTTGTTACATTGTCTGCAATACTGCTCTTGAAACTGTACCTTGAGTCCTTCCCGCAGAACGCGCATACGTGGTATACTAAATTCATATGAGGAGGTGCGGTATGGAACAGCTCGATCAGGTCAATCATCTCGTCTCTTTGATGACAGTTTCGGAAAAGGCAAGCCTGCTTTCCGGTGCGGATAAGTGGCACACAAAGGCGATCCCGCGGCTAGGGCTTGCGCAGGTTACGGTTTCCGACGGGCCTCACGGCCTCCGCAAAGAGGTTCGCGAAAACGGCAAGTGCCTCTATACGGTGAAATCCACCTGTTTCCCAACGGCTTGCGCCACTGCCTGCTCGTTTGATCGCGCCCTGCTTCGCAGAATCGGCGGTGCGCTCGCGGAGGAATGCCGCGCGGATGGCGTCGACGTACTGCTTGGACCCGGCTTGAATTGCAAGCGCAGCCCGCGCTGTGGACGCAATTTCGAATATTTCAGCGAAGACCCCGTCGTCTCCGGCGAACTCGCGGCTGCATACATCGAAGGCGTGCAGAGCAAGGGAGTCGGCACCTCGATGAAGCACTTCGCCCTCAATAATCAGGAATACCGCAGACTGACCATCGACGCTGTCGTGGACGAACGCGCGATGTATGAGCTCTACCTCTCCTCCTTCGAGCGCGTGCTCAAGCAAGTGCAGCCTTGGACGGTCATGTGCTCCTACAATCGGGTCAAGGGCGTCAACGCGAGCGACAACCGCTGGCTGCTGACCGATGTGTTGCGGAATAAGTTTGGCTTCACCGGTTTGGTGATGTCCGATTGGGGCGCGGTCAACGACCGCGTGCTGGGCGTTTCTGCGGGGCTGGATGTGGAGATGCCGTTTGTCGGCCCGTATCACGATCATCAGATCGAGCGCGCGGTCGCCTCCGGAGCGCTGAAGGAAGAAGACCTAGATCGCTGTGCCGCGCGCGTCGTCGCGCTGACAGAGCTTGCAAAGTCGCGCGAAACCGTGCCATTTGACGCGCCCGCGCATCATGCGCTCGCACGCGAGAGCGCGGCGCAGTCCGCCGTTTTGCTGAAAAATGAGCATCGTTTGCTCCCGCTTGCTGCCGGCGCCAACATCGCGGTGCTCGGCGCGTTTGCGACCACTCCGCGCTATCAGGGCGCGGGCAGCAGCAAAGTACAGCCGTTGCAGATAGAAACGCCCTTCGAGGAATTGCTCCAAAAGGGTGTTGCCGCAGAGTTTGCCGAAGGCTATCGCGAGGAGCAGGACACGCCGGATGACGCGCTGATGCAGGCGGCTTGCGATCTCGCCCGCGGTAAAGATGCGGTACTCATCTACGCGGGTCTGCCGGATCGTTACGAATCTGAGGGGTTTGATCGCGAGTCTCTTGCCATGCCGCGCAATCAGACGGAGTTAATCCGTCGCGTCTCCGAAGTCAACCCCAACATTGCGGTCATTTTGGCTTGCGGCAGTGTGGTCGATCTCGACTGGGAAGCCTGCGTAAAGTCGATCCTGCTGATGCACCTCGGCGGCGAAGCGGTCGGCGGCGCTGTGGCGGATCTGGTCACGGGCAGCGTTTGCCCTGGAGGGAAGCTCGCGGAGAGCTGGCCTCTGCGTCTGGAAGACACCCCTTGCCACGCGTATTTCCCCGGCTACACGCGAACGGTGGAATACCGCGAGAGCATCTTCGTCGGCTACCGCTATTACGATTCCGCGCAGAAAAAAGTCCGTTATCCGTTTGGACACGGACTATCCTATACTTCCTTTTCCTATTCTAATCTACAGTTGAGCGCGGATCATCTGAACACGGGCGAGACGCTCCGCGCAACGCTGGATGTCACCAACACGGGCTCTGTCGCCGGTGCGGAGGTCGTGCAGCTCTACGTTTCTCACAAGTCGGATGTGATGTTTACCGCCGAGCAGGAACTCAAGGGTTTCGAGAAGGTTTTTCTTGCGCCCGGCGAAACAAAATCCGTTTCCTTTGTGCTCACGCGCCGCGATTTGTGCTATTATGATGTGGTTGCGGAGGACTGGCGGGTCGAAGGCGGCCGGTATGAAATCCGCGTCTCCGCCTCCAGCAGAGATATCCGCCTGTGTGCGGGCATCACCGTCGCGCCGGATGCGGACGCGCATGTACCGGATCACCGCGCGGATGCGCCTTGCTATTACGATCTCGACCGTGGAATTGACGTGCCGGACACGGCATTTGCGGCCGTTCTGGGACGCGAAATCCCCGCACGCGAGCGGCAAAAGGGCGAGAAACACAAGCTCAACGTCACGCTCAGTGAGGTTACGCACACGTTGCTTGGCAGGTTGCTTGCGTTTGTCGGAAGAAAGATCGCCATGCAGGCCACCGAAACCAACGAGATAGACAGCAGCGTGATCGACCATATTCTCTACACGACACCGCTTCGGCTGATGAGTTCAGAGTCCGACATCACACCGCGTCAAATCGAGGGGATTGTTCATCTCTTCAATCACGAGTTCATTCAGGGCATCAAAGCGCTCTTGAGCAAAGAAAAATAGCAACATCCAGCAAATGATCAATCGGAGGAATCTTGCGGCATGCATTCCGTGCTCTCTTGTTTTGCGCTCACAAGCGCGCCAGTCTCCAGTGAACCGTATGGCAACGGACACATCAACGGTACGCAGCTTGTCGTTTGCGAAAACGGGGCGCGCTATATCCTCCAGCACATTAATACTAACGTGTTTCGCAATCCCATCGCACTGATGCGCAACATCGAGCTGGTCACCGCACACCTGCGAACGAAAGTATCCGATCCGCGGGGCGTGCTGCAACTGGTGCCGACGCACGACGGCTCGACCTATGCAGTGGATGGCGGAGAATTCTGGCGAGTCTATGAGTTGGTGGAGCACAGCGTTTGCTATCAGTCTGCTGACAGCGCGTTGTTTTTCGAGAGCGCGGTTGCATTCGGTCGTTTTCAGAATCAACTTGCGGATTTTCCCGCGACGCTGCTTGCCGAAACCATTCCGAACTTTCACAATACACCCGCGCGATACACGGCGTTTTACCGCGCGGTGGATGATAATGCCGCGGATCGGTGCGAGCAGGTATTGCGCGAGATCGATTTTGTTGATAAACGGGCGCCGTTTTCGCACATGTTGACCGATCTGCAAGCCGCAGGTGAGTTGCCGCTTCGGGTCACGCACAACGACACGAAGATCAACAACGTACTTTTTGACGCGACTACGAACAAGGCGCTCTGCGTGATCGATCTCGACACGGTCATGCCGGGGTTATCGGTGAACGACTTTGGCGACGCGGTTCGCTTCGGTGCCTCCACCGCAGCCGAGGACGAGCGCGATCTTTCGAAGGTGCATTTCGATTTGGGCTTGTATGAAACCTATCTGAAAGGGTATCTCTCCACCTGCGGAGAAAGCCTGACGAAAACGGAGATCGCCATGCTGCCGGTGGGCGCAAAGATGATGACGCTGGAGTGCGGGTTGCGCTTCCTGGCGGATCATCTAGCCGGGGATGTCTACTTCCATGTTTCGCGCCCGGGTCAGAATCTCGACCGCGCGCGCACCCAGTTCCGGCTGGTGGAAGAGATGGAACAAAACTGGGATCAGATGCAGAAAATGGTGGAACAATCGCATTAAATATCATATTTTAGCGTTTGTTTTGACGTGATATTTTTGGTGTGATACTATCTCCAAGAGTGTGGCGATATTGAGAAAATTTGCCGCAGCGTTGGGGGTAGTATGCTGAACCTTGGGGCATTATCTATAGTTACATTTGTTTCTGTTTTCGGTACTGTTATCACTCTCTACATGCTTTTTGTCTATCTAATACCGCACTATAAAGACAGGAAGCAAAAGGAAATAGATGCTTTAATAGAAAGAAACAAACGACAGAAGCATCAAGACACAGGCAATCGTAAGTCAAATAATAAACTGTCTCTCATCAATGAGGTAAAGATTTTTCTTCGATCATTTTTAGTTGCTTTCATCGTTGTTATTATCTCACTCGCTATAGATTACGCGATCATTCGTTTCGGCACAGTTGAAACGCCTCCCGTTTCGGCATCCGCCTCTGTTTCTCCGACTTTTACGCCATCAACAACTCTTGATCCAGCTGCGCAAACTGTTGGAATTTCCGGATATAATAGATTGGAAGTCCTTGATCCTATCCTTGCAAAGCCAGATTCATTTTTCACGCGTGAATGGGACGAATACCATCCGATACAAGTAAACAGTATCAAATATGTGCACTGTATTGGTGTTTGTATTCCATCAAAAGAGCAAGATCGCTATTCGGAAGAAAATCTTCCAGATGAGCAAATACACAGTGAATACATTGAGTATTTGCTTTCCAATCAGTACAAATCTTTTCAGTTCCATTATGGAATAGATGACAGTTCCTTCCCAGACGGAGTAGAAAAAGAACCGCTTTGCCATTACAAAATTGTAGTTCAATCCTGTAATTCAAAAGAGTATCTTAGTTCAAAACAGAACATTCTGTTTGACTCCGACTGGGTGAATTATCGCAGTAAAGTTTATCCATCAACTCTGATGGACGTTTCAAATAGTGAAGCAATTCGAATCACGGTTTTCTGGAAATTCGTTGTTCGCCAAAAGGATCCCTTTGCCTTCAATATAGCCATCATCAACCCCATTCTTAAAGGGATCGACTCTTAACGAAACTCAACAAAGCCCGATTCCATCAACTGAAATCGGGCTTTTGCTTTGCGATTTATTGTATTCTTAGGGCATTGCTTCTACTGCTATTATTTTGCCTGCTCCTGAGTAGACGTCTCCTGCGGCAGGATCGAAATCTCCGCGCACTCAATGCCATGATTCTTCATCTCTTGCACCTCGATATGCAGGCAGGCAGCGTCTACCGCAAACGTCATCCCGTCGTCGGGAATCTCGTTGAGTACGCTGAATACGAGCCCGTTGAGCGTGTCGTATTCGTCGGTTGGTAACGAGCATCCAATCGCCTCGGAGATGTCCTCCAGCGGAACGGAGCCGTGCGTACGCCATACACCGTCCGAAACGGACGCGATGATCTGCTCTTCCCCGTCCTCCTGCTCGTCGATATCGCCAACGATCACCTCGATGAGGTCATTCATGGTCACAATTCCACACATGCCGCCGTATTCGTCCATCACCACCGCAAAGTGGTTACGGCTGCGCTTCATATCGAGGAAAAGATCGTCCGCCTTGATGCTCTCCGGCACAAAGCGCGGCGGCTGTACCGCTTCCTGCATCACAGTCTCCCGCGCGCGGTCGTTCAGGCGAAAATACGTCTTCGCGTCGAGAATGCTGACCACGTCGTCCGAGCTATCCCGGCAAATCGGGTAGAACGAATGGCGTGTTGAGTGTATGGTCTCCGCCCAGTCTTCGTCGCTTTCGTCGAGCCAGAGAATGTCCACCTGCGTGCGGTGGGTAAGGATATCCTCGGCAGAGACGTTGTCAAACTCAAACACATTGTGGATCATCTCTTTTTCGGTGGCTTCAATCGTCCCTTTTTCGGAACCCACGTCCACCATCATGCGAATCTCTTCCTCGGTGACTTCCTCATCCTCCGAGTTGGGATCAATACCCAGGAGACGCAGGATGCCGTTGGTGGACACGGTGAGAAGCCAAACCAGCGGCGCGAATACCTTCGCAACTCCGTTGATCATCCCCGCCATGCCGAGCGCGAGCTTTTCCGCGTTCTTCATGGCGACCCGCTTGGGAACAAGCTCGCCGAAAACGAGCGTAAAGAACGTTAAGATCAGCGTGATCAACAGCACCGAGATCGTGTTGATCGTGGCGGCAGGAATATTGGTTCCGCTCGCGGTGATCGCCGCGGTGATGCGTTTTGCAAAGTTATCCGCGGCAAACGCGCTGCCTAAGAAGCCGGATAGCGTAATCGCAACCTGAATGGTCGCTAAAAACCGCGCAGGCTGGCTGGTGAGGCGCGCAAGCTTGATCGCGCGCTTGTCCCCGTCGGAGGCAAGCTTCGCGAGTTTCGCGTCGTTCATGGTGATGACGGCAATCTCCGCGCAGGCGAAAACGGCGTTGAGAGATATCAACACCACCTGTAGAATGATTTGCCAGAATAAGGGATCGTTGCCCATTTTATACTCCGTTGTGATCTAGTTCAAAAACTGTGTTCCGCGCGCGGTTGCCCTTGCGCAATAAAAATAAGAAGCATTCTCTTTTCCACATCCCGACTTTCTTTGTGCCAAGAAATAGAAAAAGCATAACCTGTTCTCATTCCGTCAACAGAGACAGATTATGTGCTTCAAAAGATATCCGGTCATGCAATTAGGGTTGTGGTCGCCGGTACTGTCGCTCTCTTCGTCGCTCATAGCTTTCCTCTCGCGGTCATATATAAATAAAGTATACTGATACATGCGAAAATTGTCAATGAGTAGGGGGAATTCCTTCCGCCGACGAGGGTTTTGAATGAGCATTTTAACGAAACAAAGTCAAATCTATCCTTGCGCATTGTGGGGGAAGTCCTTGCTCCATCATTTTTCAAACAAAACCGCTTCTGTGAGCAATTATCACAATACGCAGTTCGAAAACCAGCATTGGTCAGG
>JBDKRF010000268.1:0-2908 GCA_039683525.1 Clostridiaceae bacterium | reverse complement strand
ATTCATCTTTATAATGAGACAAGTGGCTTCGCTCATCTGTTTTAAACCTAAAAAGCGATCCCCCACGTTCGATGATTCAGGCCAAACAAGACCGCGCTGAATCGTCCCGTTCGAGATAGCATCCAAGAAAGGAATCCCCCTCATGTCCTCAACCATCATCGCAGTCGCCGGCAAAGGCGGCGTTGGAAAAACGACCATCTCCGCGGCAATTGTTCGCATTCTGACGGAGCAATTTCCGGACAAACGCATCCTCGCCATCGACGCGGACCCTGCGATCGGGCTCTCCACCGCGCTCGGCGTCACCGTCGTCAAGACGCTGGACGATATCCGCAAAGAGATCGTCGCGAAAACCGTCTCCGGCGAAACGCGCGAGGCGGTCGATTTGCTCAACGAAGCACGGTTTCATGTGTTCGAAGCCATGGCGGAGAATCATCGATTTGCGTTTCTCGCCATCGGTAGGCCGGAGACCGCCGGCTGCTATTGCGGGGTAAACGCCTATCTCAAGGAAGTGATTGCCTCGCTTGCCGACGAGTTTGACTACGTCGTCATCGACGGCGAAGCGGGCATTGAGCAGATCAACCGCCGTGTGATGGAAAAGGTGACCCACCTGATGCTCATCTCCGATCAAAGCAAAAAGGGCGTCTCTGTGCTGCGCACCATCCGCGCGCTCTCCGGCGACCTGATCCATCCGGAACATTCCGGCGCGATCATCAACCGCGTGGAGAACCCCGACTGGAACAACCTCGTGGATCTGGGAGATATCGAGCTGCTCGCGACCATCCCGCCCGACAGCACACAGCTTGAGAACGACGTGCGCGGTCAAAGTGTGTTCGAGCTGCCAGCCGACTCCGTTCTGCTCCGCGGAGTGGAGCGCGCACTGCGCGAAATAGATATCTTCTGATCGCTGCCACTCTCCCAACAACGCAGGAATAAAAAAACCGCCGGACCCCCGGCGGTTTTGTGCTTCTCACACGCGTTTTTTTCGCTTGATTCTGTCGTAATGCTTCGTCAAAATCGGCGGCATCAGCGACGAGAGCTTCATGTCGAGATTGAAGAAATACACGATCAAGCTCAACACAAACAGCGCCGCAAGCACGATTGCGATGATCAGCAACACTTCTAAAACAACTGCCATTTTTTCGTCCCTCCTTATGCCTTCGCCAGTCCTTTTTTACGCGCAAACTCCGCGGCTCCCAGCGCACCCATCAACTGCGGATCGACCGGCAGCCCGATAACCTTGATCTTGAGCACCTGCTCGATGGCTTTCTTGAGCCCCGCGTTCTTTGCACAGCCGCCCGTGAGGGTGATGCTGTCCGAAGCACCCGCCTTCTTTGCCATCACAAAGCAGCGCTTGGCAACGGACATCTGGATGCCTGCGGCGATCTCGTCCATCGGCTTTCCCTCACCGACCATGGTGATGACCTCACTCTCGGCAAACACCGTGCACTGCGCCGTGATCGGAATCGCGTTCTTTGCCGAAAGCGAGAGGTTGGAAAACTCCTCCAGCGTCATTTCAAACGAGCGCGCCATCGCCTCGTAAAACCGTCCCGTTCCCGCGGCGCACTTATCGTTCATCGCAAAGGTCTTCACCGTTCCGTCGGTGTCGATCTCGATGCCCTTGATGTCCTGGCCGCCGATGTCGATGATCGCCTTGACACTTGGGTCGGTGACGTGCACGCCCATCGCGTGGCAGGAGATTTCGGAGATGTTCTCGTCCGCAAACGGCACCTTGTTGCGCCCGTATCCTGTGCCGACGAGATAGGAGAGCTCTTCCGTCCGCTTCAGCTCCGGCACCTGCGCAATCACTTCTTCCATCGCGAGCGTCGCCGAAGCGCGGCTGTCGATCTTGCTCCGGATCGTCGTATCGGCTACCTTTTTCCCTTGTTCATCGAGAATAACCGCCTTGGTAAACGTGGAACCCACGTCACATCCGCCATAGTATTTCAATTTGTACACGTCCTCCTTGATCTGTTCCCGCACCATCACCCGGTTTACCAGGCGTTCGAGTCGTCAAAGTTCTCCATCGAGGGATCCAGCGGTTCTTCTTTGAGCACGGAGCGCATATAGAGATTGACCTCATTGCGCATGTCCGCGCGAGAAGCAGCACGCGGGTCCATGAGTCCATGTGTTGTCCAAACGATATGGATGCCGCGCTTTCTGCCTTCCTCCTCGAAGATTCCGTGATACCCGCTCATCGACTTGCAGCCGATGTGCTCGTAGAGAATGACCATGTCCGCGCGGAACTCCTCGCAAAAGCGCCAGAGGTCCTCGACCCCCACCTGATAACCGCCGTTGGAGCGGTTGCGCATGTTCATGTTCATATAGAGATGCGCCATATCCAGCATCGCCTGATCCTTGTCCGTCGTGCTGCAAACCCGCGTAGACGTCAGGCTCAGCATATCGATGATGGGCAGGATGCCCCAGCAATTTTGCAACCAGATCGGAAACGCGGTGTAATACTGCGCCTGAACGCCCCAAAGCACCGCGCGATGGCGCACCTGAGAAACGCAGGAGCCCTTCATCTCATAGGAATCCCACGCCAGCTTCGTGATCTCCTGATCGTTTTTCAAGAAACGCGGGTCGCGTCCGCCGCCGACTTGATAGTATGCGTCGCGGTAGAGCGCCACGTTATTGCCAATCACCTGTGGATAGTCCGTGCGGGACATATCGAGCCACTCCATAAACAGCTTCGTCTGCTCATTGAAGGTGCCGATGCATTTAAAGTAATTATCCCAGTCGAAGGTTTCGCCGGTCTGCTTTTCGATGAATCGAATGCAGTTTGCGATCTCCTCCGCGCCGTATTCCTGCACGCTCTCCTGCGTGTGGCGAATCGGCACCGCTAGCTGAAACGTCGGGATGCCAAACGCGCGCGCCTCGATTCCGTTGCCCATGAGGCTGCCATCGCAGG
>JBDKRF010000267.1:0-4142 GCA_039683525.1 Clostridiaceae bacterium | reverse complement strand
CTCCGCTTCGCTTTGGCGGGCACGTGTCGTATCACAAATCGTATCGCATACCTCTAACGCGCAGGAACTGTCCTGCTGCAACTCAATTTCGTGCATAATATCACGAAATGTCTCTTCCGGCAAGGTGGTTTGCGCAACCAGCACCGCTTTTTCCAGTTGCGGCAGGGTTGATGCGTCGGAAGCGCTCTCCAATACAAACGCGTCTCCGCCTGCCCATCCGCGGATGCCGACCACCTCGGGATGGTTGGCTTTGCCGGCGATCAATACCGTATTTCCGCTCTCTGCGGCCTTTTGCGCGATCTTGTGGATGCGCTTGACATACGGGCAGGTTGCGTCGATCAGCCGGATTCCCTTGCGCTCGCACTCCTCGTAGACCGTAGGCGGGGCGCCGTGTGCGCGGATGATCAGCGTATCCCCAGCATGCAGATTATCGAGGTTTTCAACCGAATGTACGCCTTTTTCCGCGAGCTCCTGCACAACGCTTTCATTGTGAATGATATTTCCGTACGTATAGACGGTTCCGCACTCCGCCGCGCACTGCTCGGCCATCTCGACCGCACGGCGTACGCCAAAGCAGAACCCGCTGTTTTTCGCCAAGAGAATCTTCATGTTTACCCGTTCGCCTCTTTTGTTACGGCATAAGCTCCAGTTCGTTTTTCAGTTCTTGCATCGCGTCACGAATCGCGTCTGTCACCGCATCTACCCCACGGCCTGCGTAGGCCTTTGCAATCGCATTCGGATCGATCGGCTCGCCAATGACCATGCGCACCTGTTTCCGCTTCTTCCAGTTCGGGTCCGCATACACGGGGATAATCGGGGAATTGCAGCGCAGCGCGAGGAACGCAGCTCCCTTTTCAAATGAGTCCAGCTCCCCCGTGAGCGAGCGCCGCCCCTCGGGGAAAATGCCAAAGATGTGGTTGTGCTCCAATACGGTCATCGCCTGTTTCAGTGAGAGCATATCCGCCTGTTTCCGATAGACGGGAAATGCGAGCATCTGCGAAAGGAAAAAGCGCTTGAGCGGTGTGTCAAAGAGCTCCTGTTTCGCCATGAAGTGTACCGGTCGTGGTGCCACCATCGCAAGGCGGATGGGATCGCCGAGAGAAAAGTGGTTGGAGATCAGAATCCCTCTGCCGCGAAAGAAGAGCCTTCCAAGGTTTTTCACCTTTGGGCGGTAAAAGAGCCAGAAGAACGGTGTCAGCAAATATTTAAAGAAAAAGTAGAACATGGCAATATGCTTCCTTCATTCAAGGTGTTCGCAACCGGTCGAGTCAAAGAGCGAGACAATTGGTATCTTTCAATTCTTCACCGATCCTGTTTCTCGGCAACGGTACGAAGCAGGAGTGAGAGCGCCTCATCTATGCTCATATCGCTGGTATCGATCAGCACCGCATCCTCCGTCTGCCGCAGCGGCATATAGGCGCGGGTGCTGTCGTTGTGGTCCCGCAGCTTGATATCCGCGAGCACCTGCTCAAACGATTCCTGGGTGTTGCCGCGCGCGCGCAGCTCCTTGAGCCGCCGCTCCGCGCGTACCTCGGGCCTCGCGGTCACAAAAAATTTGTGCTTCGTGTGCGGCAGGACATTGGTGGTGATGTCTCGGCCATCCATCACGACGTCGTAATTTCGCCCGACCTCGCGCTGGAGCTCCGCAAGTTTTTCGCGTACGCAAGGATGCGCGCTGACCGTGGAGGCACCCATGGCGAGCTCCTGCGTGCGCAGGATGTCCGTCACATCCTCGTCGCCCAGCAAGACCCGCTGACCGCGCCCGTCGTACTTCACGCGGATGTCCGCGTCGTCGAGAATCGTCTTGAGTCCCGCTTCGTCGCTGACGCTGACGCCGCGCCGCGTGGCAAAAAGCGCCATCGCACGGTACATGGATCCCGTGTCGAGGTATCGAATCTGCAAGGCGCTCGCTACCGACTTTGCCAGCGTGGATTTGCCCGCACCGGACGGGCCGTCGATCGCAATATTGAGATGTTCACTCATCGTTGCTGCCGCCTTTCACGTGATGCTATCCCCCGCCAGCGCGCCCGTTGACCAGGCAATCTGGAGGTTGTATCCGCCTGTTGTTGCGTCGATATCGAGCACTTCGCCCGCAAAATACAGTCCCTTGACACGCTTGCTCTCCATGGTGGAGGCATTGACGTCCTTGACGCTGACTCCCCCGCGCGTGACCACCGCTTCGTTGAGTCCGCGCGCGCCGCTGACCGTGAGCGGAAGCGCCTTTAGCATCTCAACCAGTTGCAAACGCATGGCTTTGCTCAGCTGCCCCACAGGGAGCGCACCGTCAATTTTGGCTAACTCCAGCACGATCTCGAGCAGTCTCTGCGGCAGAAGCGCATGCAGTGCGGTCTTCACCTGCTGCCGTGCGCCTTCCTGAAGGTCGCGCACGAGCCGCGCATCCACCTGCTCGCGTGAGAGCGCGGGCTTGAGGTCGATCGCGAGCCGTGTTCCCGCGGGTTGTCCCGCAATCACGCCGGAGAGCGAGAGCACGAGGGGACCTGAGATACCAAAGTGGGTGAAAAGCAGCTCGCCCAGCTCGGAAAATACTTCTTTCCCCTTCTTTTCTGCGGTGAGCGTGATGTTCTTCAGCGTCAGCCCCGCGAGCTCGCGCGGCCACAATTCTTCGGTAACAAGCGGCACAAGCGAAGCTACCGGCTCTTCCACGCTATGACCCGTTGCGCGCGCAAAATCATAGCCATCGCCCGTAGACCCCGTCTGCGGATAGGAGATGCCGCCGGTTGCAACGACGACCGCGTCGCAAGCAAGCGTTTGTGACCCGATGCGAACGCCGCTGACCGTGCCTTCGCGCGTGAGCACTTCGTCTACATGCGCGTTGAGACGAACGCTTACGCCGGATTCGCGCACGATCTTCTCGCACGCGCGGAGAATGTCGCTCGACTTGTCGGAGACAGGAAACACACGCCCGCCGCGCTCCGTCTTGAGCGGAACACCCGCCTGCTCGATGCGCTCCATGATGTCCTTGTTGTCAAAATGCGAAAACGCGCTGTATAAAAAGCGCGGGTTTCTCAATACATGTTCGAAAAAAGCATCCCGCTCCGCGATGTTTGTGACATTGCAGCGGCCTTTTCCGGTGATATAGAGTTTTTTGCCGAGTTTCTCGTTTCGCTCAAAGAGCGTGACGGTGTGCCCGTTTCTCGCGGCGTTTGCCGCGCAGATCATGCCGGCAGGGCCGCCGCCGATGACGAAGACGATCATGTACGCTCCTCTTTGACCGCCTCGGAAAGGTAGACGCCCTCGGCGTGCCAAACCTCTTCCAGCTGCGTGAGGTGCTGATAGGCTTCGTCCTTTCGCGCGTGACCGATCGCGACGATGATCGCGTTGATCAGAGACAGCGGAGCCACCAGTGAATCCGCAAACGAGGCCATATCACTGCGCGCGCAAAGCGTAAAGTCGGAGATGCGTGCCACCGGTGACGTCGGCATATCGGTGAGCGCAATCAGCGTCGCGCCCTTGGATTTTGCGTATTTCATTGCGTCCACGGTGCGCGCGCTGTAGCGCGGAAAGCTGATGCCAAAGCAAACGTCCGAGGCATCCACGCGCAGCATGCGCTCGTGGATATCCTGCACCGCGCCGTTGACGAACATGACGTTGTCGCAGACATAGTCGAGATAATAGGTCAAAAACTGCGCGAGAGACATCGCGCTGCGAATGCCGAGCACATAGATGCGCCGGGCGCGCAGAATCGCGTTGATCGCGCCGTCGAAACTCTCGTTGTCGATCATATCGATCGTCGCGCGAATGTTGTTCATATCGGAGGAAAGCACGGTTTTCAGCACATCCTGTTGCGGAATGTTCGCGGCGAGGCGAATGCGCTGCACGCTGGTTAAGCGGTGGCGAATCAAATCCTGCAACGCTTCCTGCAGCGCGGGATAGCCGTCGAGGCCGAGCATATACGCAAAACGCACGACGGTCGACTCGGATACGCCGACGCGCTCGCCGAGTTTTGCCGCGGTCATGAACGCAGCGTCATCATACGAATTAAAGATGTATTCCGCGATGCGCCTTTGCCCTTTGGAAAAGGTGGGATACTGCTTTTCCATCATTGAAAACAATGCGTCCATGATACCTTATTCCTCCATGATATTTGATACGCAAGCCGCGCGAATCGTTAGCCGAGCCAG
>JBDKRF010000266.1:0-10738 GCA_039683525.1 Clostridiaceae bacterium | reverse complement strand
GCAGCTTCTCTTAGAACTCCTTTCCAATCAGTATAGCCCGCAGGATGAGAAAATCCGGAACCTATAAAAAGAGAAGCACTAGATTTTTCGATTTCTTTTGAAAATTCACGCACGAATTCTTCTTTGCTGCATGAGTTATCCATTGACAACCTCCAAGATTAGATGCATGTTGATTTACTCTTTTGCTAAATAATAAGTGCTTATGTTTTGATTCTTTTCAAAGGCCTTATTTATGTAGTACGTTGGATACATCAAAAAATCATCTTCTGTTACTATATCAATATAGTTTGGAGATAATTCATCGTATAATTTCCTGTTATCGGTCGGGATGGGACTCTCTGGCCAAGGTTTTTTATTATTCATGTTCCTAATAAGGACGCCAAAGAATTTCGCGGATGACCAACTGCCTGCAGTTTTTGCCCAATTGTATGGATCGAAACCGAATATACTACTATACAAATCTTTCTGAACAACACATATTAATCCATTCGAATGAGAAACTCGTCCATTTCTACTTTGTTCCCGCAAAGCATATTTAATTTCCCAATTCATCCATGCGCTCTGAGTCATATTTGGGGAGACAAGAACAATCATTACAGTGGTGTCGAAAATCATGTCGGAAAGTTTCTGTCTTATTGTTGTTGTTTTTAAATCACCCATGTCTGGCGAGAAACTTGTTTCACCTTGATAATAGGTAGCATCGGAGCCAAGTTTCGTAACAATTTTGTCACGGAGTGCGGTGCGTTCGCTGTACTTATACGAGATAAATGTTTTGTGCGCCATTGTCTTTTCTCCTAAAAATTATTTAACTACATTTATATCGGGCAAAAATCACTCTTTAATCCCAAGAATCATTTTCATAGCCGCATCGTACTCATCAACCTGTTCAGGATCAAAATCAGCATCAAAACGTAAAAGAACATTGACGTATAGCAACTCATATTGGATAGTACCAAGCCCTGATAACATTAGATTATCAACATATGCGTACCGCGCTTCCGCGTCTTCTTCGTTCGCGAAAATCTCAAGCATGCCACAGTCGGAATATGAACTAGTGCCAATACGGCTATCGAAAAAGTTTGTTTTATCGATATAAGCGTGCGGGCGACCTATCAGCTCATTCGGATCGGTGATTGCATCGTATGTTTCATAGCGCACGATAGGAAGCCCAGCGGCAATAAGTGCTTGGATAATCTCTTCGGTCGTAATTGTGTACGAGATTGGAACTGGTGAAGGAGTAGGAATCGCGGTCGGAATAGGCGTTGGAGCTGGCGTAGGTGAGGGGGTAGGAATATAGGATGCCTGCTGCTGAACATACGCAAGCTGCGCCTCCATGGTGGACAACCGATCATTCAAGGCGGATTGATTCTTTGAAAAGGCATTTAGTCCAAATAATAACAGCCATGCCAGAACGGCAGTAATAATGTAATTACGATATTTCATTTTGCACATCCCCGAAGTCGATTTAACCACACAATAGCATTGACAACTATGCGCTGTCAATTACTATGCTTCTTTTGTTGTGACCATGGGTATATAATATAGAGCTAAGAATTCTTCTTGGTTATCTTGTTGGATTTTATGGAACAACCACTAGTTTAACGTTCTTTATTCGAGTCCTAGTGCCCCTGCCGAAACAAAAGACCATCCATATGGATGGTCTTTTGTTTTGCTTGATTCTTTCTACTCCGGTTTTACTGCGCCGCAGTTGGAGCAGAACTTCCCGGTGTTGCCGGTCTGTCCGCACTTGGCGCAAGTCCAGCCTGCTTCGGGCCGCTGCGCGCCGCAATTGGAGCAGAACTTGCCGGTGTTGCCGGTCTGTCCGCACTTGGAGCAGGTCCAGCCGGATGTCGCGGCCTGCGCCTGCTGTTGCTGACCCATGCCGAAGAGCGTTGCGGCGTTGGTTCCGCCAGCACTCTGAGCCGCATTCATGCCCGCGAAAGCCATAAATGCGCCGTTCTCGTTCTTCGCCGCGTCCTGCATGGCCTGCGCCTGCGCATTGGCAAGTACCGCAGCCGCCATGGTGGGATCTTTCAGTGCCGCCGCCTGCTGGAGCTGCTTGATGCGCTCCTCGTCTTCCGGCGAGGCGGTGACGGAGCTCACGCCGAAGGATGCGATCTCGATGCCGCGGAGTTCTTTCCAGTCGGCGGAGAGTTCGGCGTTCAGCGCATTTCCAATCTCTTTTGCGTGACCCGGCAGCGCGCTGTAGCGAAGGCCCATCTCGCTGATTCTCGCAAACGCGGGTTGGAGTGCAGTCAAGAGTTCGCTCTTGAGCTGGCTGTCGATCTCGTCTCTGCGATATTCGCTCTCCACGTTGCCGCAGACGTTTTTGTAGAACAGGATCGGATCGACAAACTTGTAGGAGTATTCGCCATAGCAGCGAATCGCGATGTCGATATCGAGGCCGACGTTCTTATCCACGATGCGGAAGGGAACAGGGTTTGAGGTGCCATACTTGTTGCCGAGGATCTCCTTCGTGTTGAAGAAGTAAACGCGCTGATCCTTCGCGGTGTCTCCGCCAAAGGTGAAGCGGCGGCCAATGATCTTGAGCGACTCCAGAATGCCTTTACCAAAGCCGCCGTAGAACAACGAAGGCTCGGTCGATTTGTCGTACACGTATTCGCCGGATTCGGCGGTGAAGTCTACGACCTTGCCTTGCTCCACGATCATCATGAATTGACCGTCATTGACGGCAACGATGGAACCGTTGGTGATGATGTTGTCGGAAGCCTTGGTGTTTGAGCTGCGCTTCTCGTTGATGCGCTTTAAGCCCTTGCTGACGAGAACATCCGGCCCCATTGCTTCACAGTAAAAATACTCTCTCCATTGATCGGCCAACACGCCGCTAATTGCGCCGGTGGCAGCGGATAATAAACCCATCGCACGTACCTCCAGATAGTTATTAAAAATATTATACCAATGCTGTCTTTGTTTGTCGAGAGATGCGGTGGCTTGCAACTGCGTCCGGCGCGTGAACACGTTGAAAAAAGACACGTGAGCAGGAGGACACAGGAAGGATGACACTCTTTATGAAAGATGGTATAATACCGCCATCGTGTATCAACCCGCTCAACGAATGATCCACAGGAGTAGAAAGCGTTGTCTCTAGTGGTGATAAGGGAGAAAGTTGCATGGCAAAAAACGACAAAAAGTCTTTCGTCAAAGGTGCTTTTATTTTAGGCGTAGCCGGACTCATCTGCAAGGTGATCGGCGCGTTCTTTCGAATTCCGCTATACAACATGCTGGGCGACGGCATGCAGTATTACGAGGCGGTTTATCCATATTATTCCACACTCCTCGTCATCAGCTCCGCAGGCCTTCCCACAGCGATTTCACGCATGGTCGCCGAGCGAACGGCTGTTGGCGATATTGTTGGCGCAAAGCGGGTGTTTCGTAAATCACAGGTATTGCTCACAATCATCGGCATTATTACCACTGTGCTGATGTACTTTGGCGCAGACTTTCTCGCGCGCTCGACCGTTGGCCCGTTGGCCGCGCCGTCGTTTCGCGTGATGGCACCCGCGCTTCTGATCGTCTCTATCATGTGCTCCTATCGTGGCTACCTGCAAGGCTTGCAACAGATGACGGGAACCGCAATGTCCCAGCTGGCAGAGCAGGCAGGCAAGCTCGCCATCGGTCTATATCTCGCGGCGCGATGGATGCCGCGCGGGCTGGAATACGGCGCGATGGGCGCTGTCGCCGGGGTCACAATCTCGGAGCTGCTTGCACTGATCGTTGTCGGCGCGTTCTATCTCTTCCGTAAGCGTGACATCGAGCTCAGCGAGAGCGCGCTAAGTGAACCTTCCAGCGACAAAGGCATCATTCGGGGGCTGCTTGCCATCGCGATCCCCGTCACCATTGGGGCTTCGATTATGCCGATTACGGGCATCGTGGACGCCTCATTGATCAAGAACACGCTCATGAGCATCGGCTTTGATGAAGCTGCGGCCTCCATGCGGTATGTTGCGCTGAGAAGCAACGTTACAAACATCATCAACATGCCC
Organism: Clostridiaceae bacterium; assembly: GCA_039683525.1. GTDB lineage: Bacteria > Bacillota > Clostridia > Christensenellales > CAG-138 > UBA7703. Next base: position 6,734 of record JBDKRF010000266.1, on the reverse strand, counting down.
GCTGTACTGACGATTGCGTTGGCGATGAGCCTCGTTCCGGCGATTTCCGCCGCGCGTACGGCAAAGGATGAAGAAAAGATTCACTCTGTGTCCGCGATGGGCATCAAGCTAGCTATGTTTATCGGCATTCCCTGCGCGGTTGGGCTTTTCGCGCTCTCGGCTCCGGTCATCGACCTGCTGTACACGATAGATGACCAACGGCTTGCGATCGCAAGCGCATTGATGCGCACCTCCGCAATCGGCGTGATCTTCCTCTCACTGGTGCAGACGCTTACCGGTATCTTGCAGGGGGCAGGCAAGCAACACATTCCTGTGATCAATCTCTTCATCGGCGGTGTGATCAAGGTCGTGTTGATGCTGACGCTGATGCGAAACCCCGATATCGGGATTCAGGGCGCCGCGATTTCCACGACCGCCTGCTACATCGTCGCGGGTGTTCTGGACGCGATCTACCTGATTCGCTTCACCAAGCTGAAGTTAAACGTTCTGGATACGTTCATCAAGCCTGCGGTCGCCGCGCTCGTCATGGGTGGAGCTGCATATTTCGGCTATCAACTCATTCACGCAAGGATTGCCTCCAACACCATCGCAACCGCTGGTGCAATTCTCATCGGAGCAGGGCTTTACTTCATCTGTATTCTTTGGATGCAGATGTTCACGGAAGAAGATCTTGCGTTCATCCCCGGCGGATCGATTCTCGCAAAACTCCAGTTCCGTCGCAGATAAGACGGCAGAAGGATAACACATGCACACCATAACTATAGTGATGCTTCCAGCGCCATCCGCACTGACACTCGCGCAACAGAGCGCAATCCAACGCGCGCAAGCGCTGTTTGTGCAGACGGAAAAACACCCGTCGGCACAGATTACACGCGAACTGCATGCGAATTTTGCTTCGATGGACGATCTGTTTGATTCCGCAGAGGATTTTGACGCTCTCAACCAGGCAATTGCCGAGCGGCTTTGCGCGGCGGGGGACTGCGTCTATCTCGCAACAGGAAACATTCAGAACAGCCAGATGCCCGCCATTCAGGAGCTAGCGAAATCGCGCGGCATCCGCGTCGCTGTGCTTCCATATCTCTCCGCGGGTCAGGCGGCTTTTCCGGAGCGGGAGATCGCCGTTTCCATCTCCGCGCATGATCTGCCGGAGCAACTCGATCCGGAGCAGAATTATACCGTTGTAGAGATCGACTCGCGCATGGTTGCGGGAGACGCAAAGCTCTTCCTCGGTGAATTTTACCCGGACGAGCTTGAGGTATCGTTCGCCTCTATCGGCAAAGATGGCGCATATACGGTGCGGGGCATCCAACTCTGCGATCTGGATCGACAGAAGCACTATGATGCAACGACGATTCTCTACGTACCCAGAACGGTATACGAGTCGCGTACGCGCCACGGCTTTGACGACGTGATGCGTATTGTTCACCGCCTGCGCGCGCCAAACGGCTGCCCTTGGGATCGCGAACAGACGCACAAGTCGCTCAAGAATGCGTTGCTGGAGGAAAGCTACGAGCTCATCGATGCAATCGACGAGGACGACGATCATCACATCTGCGAAGAGATGGGAGACGTGCTGCTTCAGTTTGCGCTGCATGCGGCGATCGCGGAAGAGCAGAGCGCGTTTACCGCGCGGGACGCATGCACGGAGCTTGTCGAGAAACTGATCTACCGCCACCCGCATGTCTTTGGTAATATTCGTGTGAGCGGATCGGACGAGGTACTGAAAAACTGGGATGCGCTCAAGATGTCCCAACGTAAGCAGACGACGCAGACCGAAGTGCTCAAGAGCGTGCCCAAGAGCTTTCCCGCACTGCTGCGCAGCAGAAAAGTGCAAAAGAAGGCTGCCGATATCGGCTTTGACTGGGAGAACGCAAAGCAGGCATTCTATAAGATCGGCGAAGAGACGGAAGAGCTGCGCGAGGCGATGGAGCAGGGTAGCAACATTGAGGAAGAGATGGGGGATCTGCTCTTTGCCGTTGTCAACGTAGCGCGACTCTTAAAACTTGAGCCCGAATTTTTACTCATGCAGGCCACGGACAAGTTCATCCTGCGGTTTGAAAAGATGGAAGAGCTTGCAAAAATTCAGGGAAACGAGTTGAAAGATTTGCCGTTTTCCGAGCAGGATAAACTATGGGATCAAGCCAAAAAGTGCCGAATTACGGAATAAATTCACAATTTAAGACTTGCCAACAGTCGCCAAGATTGATACAATGTTCCAGCAACCAAAAATTCATGGAGGATGTTTTAAAATGAATAAAACCGATTTGATCGCGGCAGTCGCGGAGAAGAGCGAACTCTCGAAGAAAGATGCAGAAAAGGCAGTCATCGCGTTTCTGAGCTCGATCGAAGAGTCCCTGAAGGCTGGCGATAAGGTTTCCATCGTTGGTTTTGGCACCTTTGAGGCGAAGGTTCGTCCCGCCCGCAAAGGACACAACCCGCAGACCCGCAAGGAGATCGACATTCCGGCGTCCAAGCTGCCCACCTTCAAGGCTGGCAAAGCGCTCAAGGATTCGCTCAACTAAAAAAGAATCGTGTTTCTTACGCCGCAGGCAGAATTGCCTTGCGGCGTTTCTTTTTACGTCCTATCAGAAATTGATGAAACGACACATTACGAAAAAGAACGCGCCCTTTTAAAGGCGCGTTCCTGTGCGTGAGTATCGTTATTTTCTCTTTGAAATCGCTCGCTGAATCGCTTTGACGATCTCGACCAGAGGAATGATCATAAACGCAAGACCGAGAGCTATGCCATATTCGAGGAAGCTGATGTGCTCAAAGCTGAATGCCTTTTGCAGGAATGGCACATACAGCACCACGAGCGTGAGCACGAGGGACAGCGCTGCGGCACCCCAGAGATAGAGGTTCTGGCACTTCATCGTAAACAGGCTCTGGCGTTGAGAACGCATGTTGAAGCTGTGGAAGATCTCCGCCATGCTCATGGTTAAAAACGCCATCGTCGTGCCGTCGGTGCTGTTCACAATCGCCCAGGCGCCGTTTTGAATGCGCTCGCCGATGAAGAATGCAACCATCGTGAGAATTGTCACAAGCAGACCCTGATACGCGACGTCGAACCCGACGCCGCCCGCGAAGATGCCGTCCTTCGGATTGCGCGGCGGGCGATTCATGAGGTTTTTTTCGCAGGCTTCGGTGCCCAGCGCGAGCGCAGGCAGAGAGTCCGTAATCAGATTGATCCAGAGCAGGTGTACCGGTTTGAGGATCACGAATCCCAGCAGCGTCGCAAAGAAGATGCTCAACACCTCGCTCATGTTAGAGGAGAGCAGGAACTGAATCGACTTGCGGATGTTGTCGTAGATGCGGCGGCCTTCCTGCACAGCGCCAACGATGGTAGCAAAATTGTCGTCCGCAAGCACCATATCGGCGACGTTCTTCGTTACGTCCGTGCCGGTGATGCCCATGCCGATGCCGATATCTGCGCTCTTGATGCTCGGTGCGTCGTTCACGCCGTCGCCGGTCATTGCGGTGATATAGCCCTTTTTGCGCCATGCGTTCACGATTCGCACCTTGTGCTCCGGCTGAACGCGCGCGTAAACATGATAAAGTTCAACGCTCTGCTCGAACGTTGCGTCGTCAATCTCGTCCAGCTGCGCGCCGGTGATGGCTTCGGAAGGATCGGAGATGATACCGAGTGTCATCGCGATCGCAGCTGCGGTGTCGCGGTGGTCGCCGGTGATCATGATCGGTCGAATGCCCGCGGTGCGGCACTGCGCAATCGCGTCGATGACTTCTGGACGCACGGGATCGATCATGCCGACAAGGCCGAGGAAGACGAGCTCCCGCTCCAGCGCGGCGGGAGAGTTATCGCCGGGCTTTGTATGATGCAGCCGCATGGCTCCGCAGAGCACGCGAAGCGCCTTATCCGCCATGGCCTTATTCGCCGCGAGGATCTCCGCGCGGACATCGTCCGTCAGCGGATGCGCTTTGCCTTCCTTCCAATAAAAGGTACACTTCTTCAGCAACTCGTCCGGCGCACCTTTGGTGTACTGAACAAATCCATCCTGCGTCTGGTGCACGGTAGACATCATTTTGCGCATGCTATCAAATGGCGCTTCATCCACGCGGGGTTCGGATTCCTTTAGATTGGGCTTGGGCAACTCTTTTGTAAACGCAAAATTTACCAGCGCGCACTCGGTCGGTTCCCCGATTGCGTTGTTGCTATCATCCAACTCCGCATCGTTGCACAGAGCCATCGCTTTTGCGAGCAACGAGATATCGTCCGCATAGTCTTCAACGACGGTCATCTTGTTCTGCGTGAGCGTACCTGTTTTATCCGAACAGATGATCTGCGCGCAGCCGAGCGTCTCGACGGCGGTCAGTCTGCGGATAATGGCGTTGCGGCGGCTCATGTTGGTCACGCCGATGGAGAGGACGATGGTGACGACTGCGGCGAGCCCTTCTGGAATCGCGGCGACGGCGAGGGAGACCGCGATGAGTAAGGAGTCGAGGATATATCGCTCGCCCGTGCCATGGAAGCGCAGGATGTTGACGCCGAAGATCACAACGCAGATGCCGAGCACGAGCCATGTGAGAATCTTGGAGAGCTGAGAGAGTTTGATCTGCAGCGGAGTTTGATTGTCTTCTGCCTTGGAGAGCGCATCCGCAATCTTACCCATCTCGGTCTGCATGCCCGTTGCGGTGATCACCGCTTTGCCGCGACCGTAGACGACCGTGCTGCCCATGTAAACCATGTTTTTGCGATCGCCGAGGGGAATATCCTTCGCGGAGCCGAGCTGGAGTATGTCGATCGCTTTACTCACGGGAACACTTTCTCCCGTGAGCGCTGCTTCTTCGATTTGAAGACTGGCACTCTCCAGAATGCGCCCGTCAGACGGAACCGCATCGCCTGCCTCAAGCAGGATCACGTCGCCAACGACGAGTTCTTCCGTTTTGACGCGTAGGATCTGACCTTCGCGCAGAACACGGCAGGTTGCCGCCGCCATCTTTTGCAGGGCTTCGATGGCTTTCTCCGCCTTGCTTTCCTGAACGACGCCCAACACCGCGTTGATGATCACGACGGAGAGGATGATGATGACGTCCGCAAAGCTTTCGTGCTCAATCGCCGCTGTGATGCCGGAAACCAGCGCCGCGGCGAGCAGGATCAGAATCATGGGGTCTTTCATCTGCTCCAGAAAGCGAACGATAAGAGGCGTCTTTTTCCCTTCCGCCAGTTTGTTTGGTCCGTTGTCACAAAGACGCTTTTGTGCTTCAGCGTTCGTAAGCCCGTTTTCCATAGAGGAAACGGAGCTGAGCGCTGACTTCACATCGAGTAGATACTGCTGCATGGTGGATGTGTCCTTTCGTGTTCTTAAGGAGTTTTTGTCTAGGATGCGTGTTGCCGAAAAAGAAAAAACTCATGTACGGCAAACACGCTGTCGTACATGAGTCTCGCTATTTCATCCAAGCCAGACGCGCCTTGCGCCGTGCTACCATGTTGACTTGGAACACGGCATAGCGCCGCGCCAACTACTCCCTCACGCAGTTTTATTATAGCAAAAAAGGGGCGTTTTGCAAAGATGGAATACAGTCCGTTTTTTCCATCGCAACCGTGAAAAAACGATGCGTAACCCTCAGCGCTATGGTATACTGTCTGAAAGATATCAATAGATGGTGGAGCACAGTTAAAATCGCCACATCATCTAATCGGCAAATGGGGGTAGGCTATATGGAGAAACAGTCCAAGCGGGTCTTCAACGTAGGTACTCGCTCGTTCATCGCGGCGCTGATCATCCTGTTTTTGCTGATGGGGCTGACCTACGCGTTGACCCTGATTCTACCCGCTGGTGAATACGCGCGCGTCATCACCGATGGGAAAGAGTCGATTGTATCGGGAACGTATCAGAGCGTGACCGGTGGGATACCGTTCTGGGAATGGCTGCTATCTCCGTTCCTTGCTCTTGGGTCAAGTGGTTCCGGTACGGTGATTGCGATCATTGCGTTTTTGCTCGTCATCGGCGGCGCGTTTCACGCGTTGGACGAATGCGGCGTTCTTTCCTATATGTTTAACCGCGTCTATCGCATGTTTGAGACGAGAAAATATCGCTTGCTCCTGATCGTCTCGCTCTTCTTTATGAGCCTCGGCGCGTTTGTCGGTTCGTTTGAAGAATGTGTGCCGCTGGTGCCGATTGCGGTCGCGCTTGCGTACTCGCTTGGCTGGGATGCGCTGGTCGGCCTCGGCATGAGCCTGCTAGCAGTCGGGTTTGGGTTCAGCACGGGCGTACTCAATCCGTTTACCGTAGGAGTCGCGCAAAATCTGGTTGGACTTCCGATGTTCTCCGGCGTATGGATGCGGTTGTTAACATTTGTGTTGATCTATGGGCTGCTGATCGCGTTCTTGATTCCTTACGCAAAGAAGATTGAAAAACATCCGACAAAGAGCATGATTTACGATCCCGCCATGGCGGAGCGCTGGGCAACTCTCCGCACGGACTATGTGGAGGACAAGCGCAAAGACCGCGCGTTGATTTGGTTTGCATTGGTACTTGGCAGCGGAGTCCTCTTGATTCTCGTTTCCAGCGTGGTGCCATTTTTGCAAGATATCATCATGCCGCTCATTGCGCTGATCTTCCTGATTGCGGGAACAGTGTCCTCGCTCGTTTCCGGCATGCGACTCGGCATCTACTTCAAGTCGTTCGGCAAGGGCATGCTGGATATTTTGCCCGCCGTGCTCTTGATCCTCATGGCAAACTCGATTCGATACACCATGGTGGAGTCGAAGATTC
>JBDKRF010000265.1:0-2386 GCA_039683525.1 Clostridiaceae bacterium | reverse complement strand
ATGTTGCAGGCGATTCTGCCATCCGCACCGACGGTACAAACGATGGTGTCCAAGCCGCCAACGTCGAGAATCGCGTTCTCATAATCGTTGCAAAGAACGCTCCAATCTCGTGTCTCCGCGCTGGGCGCGTAAATATTCTCGGAGAGGATATTCACGCGGTCATAGAGCATGGTATGCATGCGTGCTTCGTCGGAGATTTCCGCGTCCTGTTTGACGTGCTCATAGAGGTTAAACGCGCGAATGCTGGCCCAGTCCAGCAGACCGTCGCTCGTCATGCCCGCGATCTTGCGATAGGCCAACGCGAGAGCAGGGCTGCAATCCAGCCCCAGCGCGCTGTTTGGTTTTTCGATGATGCAACCCGCGAGCAGCGTCGCCAATGCCTGGCTCAGCGTGTCGCTGTCGCGATAGACGAGGACACTCATTTCAGCTCTCCCATCGCTTCGACGGCGTTGATGAAGAGCAGCACATCGCCGTAGACTTCCTTGCGATTGATCTCGTTGAGCATCTCGTGGCGTCCGCCTTCGTAGAGCTTGAGCTCCGCTTCATGGCCAGATTTGATCAGCCAGCCATGCACCTGCTTGACGCCTTTGCCTTTTGCTCCGACCGGGTCCATCGCGCCGGAGAAGACGAGAATCGGCTTCTTAGGTACGCGCTTTGCCCATTTTTCGTTGGAAATTTCGGTCAATCCGGTGAATACGTCATACATTGCATGCGCAGTAAACGGAAAACCGCAGTTATCGTCTGCCACATAGGCGTCAACCTTTGCTTCGTCTCGCGAGAGCCAGTCGTTCTCGGTGCGATTCGGTTTAAACGCATTGTTATACGAGCCAAAGCTCATGTTAAAGAGCGTCTTGCTCGGCAGTTTGCCGCCGTTCTTTTTGATTTCGCGCTTCGCAATCCATTTTCCGATTCCGAGCACGGGATTTGCGCCCGCCGTGCCGGAGAAAATAAACGCATCAAAGTCTTCTCCATAACGCCCCGCATAGGTGCGCGCAAGGAAAGAACCCATCGAGTGCCCCATGAGGATAAACGGAATGGCAGGAAAATCTCTCTTCACAAACTCACGCATGGTCTGCATATCTTTTACGATTGCATCCCATCCGTTCTTTTCGCCAAAGTACCCCTTCGGCATGCCGGCCACAATGCTCTTGCCATGGCTTGCAATATCGTTACCAAACACCAACACACCGTTTTCGGCTAAGAACGAGGCAAACTCGTCATATCGGTCGATGTGCTCCGCCATTCCGTGCGTGATCTGGAGCGCTGCGTGCGCATCCTCTGGCACCCACATACGATAGCGGATATCGCAAAGCCCGGTTGCGGAAGGAAATCGTTTCTCACGAAGAGTGAATTTCATACGCCAAACCTCCCCGACAATAATAAAAAAGTATACCACCTTCCGGCGGAATACTCAATATTTCAGCAGAGATTGCATCTGCTTTTACGTATTGTTCACTCGATTTCAACAGAGATTGCATCTGCTTTTACGGATGGTTACCTCGTAACGAAATTTGATTTTTGGTTTTCTGGAAGGGCAGGAATGGTTCTTACAGTTCGCGTTGAAAGATCAGCTCGCTGCCATCGACTCCAATCGGCTCGAATCCAAGTTTCTTGAGAAGCGCAATCGAAGCGAGGTTTTGCTCCTCCACCCCGGCCCTCGCCAGAGTCAATCCTGCCTGTTTCAGTTGCAGCAGCAGTTGCGTCACGATCTCAAACGCAAACCCTTGTCGTGCAAATTGCGGAGCAATCGTATAGCCGATCCAGCAGGTGTTTTTCTCCAACTTCAAATACAGATCGCCGAGCAACTCTCCGGTTTGCCTGTTCACAACCGCAAGTTGAACACCGTTATTAAAATTCGGCTGCATCAGAAGTGCCGCTTTGTATTCTAGATATTTCTTACCCTTGAAACCCTGAAACTGCATCCAGTCAAGGTTGTTGCGATAAGACATGAACGCTTCAATATCGCTTTCTTCAAAGGGACGAATGCGGCACCGTTCGGTTTCAAATGGTATCGACATGCTCTGCTCCAATCTAAATGACTACCAATATTATAGCAGATCAATCGATCACAATTTCACAATATTCCCCGAACAGCTCAGCCTCCGCGTCGTCGTGCGTGATCACGAGGATCGGCGCGTTCTGATTCAAGAGCGCGCTGGCTGCGATGCGCTTGTTCTCTTCGTCGAGCCCCGTGAATGGCTCATCGAGAAACAGGATGTCCCCGCCGTAAGCCAGCGCACGGGCGATGGCAACACGCCGCTTCATCCCGCCGGAGAGCTCGCGCGGGAGTTGGCACATGCTTTCGCCGAGACCGAGTAGCGTCAGCGCGTCTTTCGCACGCGTTTCGTCTGAGCCCAGCGCTGCATTTTCCAGTGCGCTTGCCCAT
>JBDKRF010000264.1:0-2623 GCA_039683525.1 Clostridiaceae bacterium | reverse complement strand
GAACGCTTTCGCCAGCGTTCTCCCCGACAGAATACGGTTATGTTCTGACTGCGACGCAAGGCGAGGTTGATATCAACGCCACGGCGAACAACGGCGTCAAGGTCAGCATCGGAAACACGGGAATCGGCAGCGCGAAATACACCATCAACTCCGGCAACAGCAAGACCATTCGCATCTCCGTCAACGGTGTGGTCAAGTATTCCATCTATCTTGTGCGGGATGTTCTGACGATTGGCACCTGGAACATCAAGCGCGGAAACGACAATCTGGTCATGCAGGGCTGGCTGATCGGGGCGCAGGGCGCGGATATCCTCGGTATTCAGGAAGTGTACATCAACGAAAAGGAACACACGGACAACCTGCTCTCCGTGCGCACGAAAAACGCGCAGTTCATGACCTTTGCCGAAACGATCAAGTATCCGTCCGGCGGGAAATATGGCATCGGTCAGATTTCGAAATTCAAGCCGGAGAACGCAACGGTAACGCTGCTGTCGAGCGAAAACAAGGAGCAGCGCTGCCTGCAAAAGGTCGAGTATGTGATCAACGAGAAGCGCGTTTCCGTCTACAACACGCATTTTTCCTATGAGTCTTCCAGCATTCGCAAGAAGCAGTTTTCAGAAGTGCTAAAGATCATGAATGCGGATCAAAACGAATTTAAGATTCTGACAGGGGACTTTAACGCGCAGGAAAGCGAGTTTTACGGATTCAAGAAGAATTACCATATCGTCAATACCGGCGCGACAAGGTTTCTCACCTATTCCAACAAGAGGATCGCAATGTCGCAGATCGATAACATCATCGTTTCGAATAATATCACCGTGCTCAATGCGCGCGCGATTCCAAACGAGTATTCCGATCATTATCCGCTGTTTGCGTTTCTCTCGCTGAACTAACCGAATAAACCTACTTAGATCAATCAACAGGCTTTGCGGTTTTCGCAGAGCCTGCTTTTTTGCGCAACAAAAAAGAGAGCGGTTAAACCGCTCTCTTGTGGAAACGAAGTGATTACTTCGCGTCGACCTTCGCCATGTGCGTGATGAGATCGAGCACTTTGTTGGAATAACCCCACTCGTTGTCGTACCAGGCGACGAGCTTGACGAAGTGATCGTTCAGGCTGATGCCGGCTTTGGCGTCGAAGATGGAGGTACGGGGATCGGTGTAGAAGTCCGAGGAGACGACTTCGTCTTCGGTGTAACCGATGATGCCAGCCCATTCGGGTGCTTCGGAAGCGGCCTTCATGACGGCTTTGATCTGGTCATAACTCGCGGCCTTCTCCAGACGGACGGTCAGGTCAACCACGGAGACGTCCGGCGTCGGAACGCGCAGGGACATACCGGTGAGCTTGCCGTTGAGGGAGGGGATGACCTTGCCGACTGCCTTGGCGGCGCCGGTGGAGCTGGGGATGATGTTGTGCGCTGCCGCACGGCCACCGCGCCAGTCCTTCTTGGAAGGACCATCGACGGTCTTCTGCGTCGCGGTGATGGAGTGAACGGTCGTCATGAGGCCTTCGATGATGCCGAAGTTGTCATGGATGACCTTCGCCAGAGGAGCTAAGCAGTTGGTGGTGCAGGACGCGTTGGAAACAACGGTCATGTCCTTGGTGTAGGTGTCCTGGTTGACGCCCATGACGAACATCGGAGCATCAGCCGACGGAGCGGAGATGACGACCTTCTTGGCGCCGCCCACGAAGTGAGCGCTCGCCTTGTCAATGGTGGTGAAAATACCGGTGGATTCCACGACGTATTCTGCGCCGCAATCTTTCCACGGGATTTCGGTTGCGTTCATGCAGGCGTAAACGGCGGTTTCTTCGCCGTTGACGACCAGCTTGCCGTCCTTGATGGAGATGTCTCCCTTAAACTGACCGTGAACGGTGTCGTAACGGAGCATGTAGACCATGTAGTCGAGATCGATGAACGGATCGTTCACGCCGACGACTTCGATTTCGGGGTTGGCTGCGGCTGCGCGGAATACCAGGCGGCCAATACGGCCAAAGCCATTGATGCCTACTTTAATTGCCATATCTATGTTCTCCTTTATATGATATACGTTGTTATGATTCGGGCGATACGAGCGGATTTTCCGGCGAAATCAGTCTTTTTCGTCTGAATCGAACCAATTGCTTAGGGAAAATTTACTCTTAAAACCCAAAGTATTGTACAATATCCGAACAATATCCGCAAGAAAAAACTTTCTTAGTCTGCCAAACAAATCGAGTGATTCGCTCGCGTGGTATCGATTCATGCGTGCTCGGATGCGGTTAGTCCAGATTATGCTTTTCGGAAACGATGTAGAGCGGGCGGCCCTTGGCCTCGTCATACATTCTGCCGAGATACATGCCCTGCAGCCCCATGAAAAACAAGGTCAACCCCTGTACGAACACGACGCCGCACACGGCCCAAAGCCAGGGAGCCACGCCGGACACGATCGCGAGTACGATCAGCGCGATGAGCCCAAGCCCGGAGAGCACCATAAGAGCGATCCCGCAGGTCATCGGCAGCGTCAGCGGTTTATCGGAAAAGCCCGTGATGCCGTCGCTCGCGAGGCGGAGCATCTTCTTGAGCGTATACTTGGTCTTGCCTGCAAAGCGCTCCTGACGCTCATATTCGATCGGGACGGCGTGATA
>JBDKRF010000263.1:0-4807 GCA_039683525.1 Clostridiaceae bacterium | reverse complement strand
GATAAACAATATTGTTCACCAAAACAATGGTTCTGTAAACGTTTCATCAAAGGCTCCAGCACAACCGCTTCCGTTTCGTAGTGTCCGGCAACGACGAGGCTGATGCCAAGCGTTTTTGCGTCGATCGCATCCGAATGCTTGACTTCTCCCGTCAGCAAAACATCCGCGCCCTGTTCCGTTGCAAGCGCGACGGAGTCTCCTCCGCTACCACCCATCACAGCAACACGGCTCACCATCGACTCCAAGTCTCCTAACACCTGCACGCGCGTATTCAATATTTCCTCTACCCGCGCTGAGAAGGATGCAAGAGTTTCCGGCGCTTTCAGCACGCCCACTCTGCCGACGCCCTCGTCAAACGGAATCGCCTCCCGAATGCCAAGTGCCGTACAAAGCGTGTCGTTCACGCCGCCGTGTGCCGCGTCAAGATTTGTGTGCGCGGAGAAGAGTCCGATCCCGTGGCGGAGCAGCATGCAGGCAGCCACGGTCGCCGGGTCACTGTACGTCATATGATTCACGGGATGAAAAAACAGCGGATGATGCGTCAGTACGAGATCTACCCCCAGCTTCACCGCTTCCTCGGCGACAGCCTTGGTGCAGTCCAGCGCGACAAGCACATGCGCAATCTCTTCGTGATCCGGCTCGATCAAGAGTCCCGGATTGTCAAACTCCAGCGCGAGATCGCGCGGAGCGATTCGCTCCATGATGGCGGTGAACTCCTGTATCTTCATCATTCCTGCTCCAATTGCTCCGATTTTTGTTCCATCTGTTCTGCTTGCTATCGTTCCTGATCCCATTGTTCCAATATTTGTTCCAGCTGTGCTGCTTGCTGCACGAGCGCCTCCGCGCGCTGAGACCGAAGTTTTCGCCGCGTTGTCGCCAGCATTTGAGATGCTAGTTGTTTCATCAGCGGTTCGCGCTTTTCAAACGCTGTATACCCCAACGAAAAGCAATTCTCCGGCCAGCCCGCAGGAATATCCTGACTCTCTGGTGACGGCGCACCTACCGAAAACACCTGATAGTAACGGTCCGCATCGAATACAACGCGATCTTCCAACACCGGATAGTTTCGCTCATATAGCCATTTGCGAATGTCTTCTGCGCCGCGCATAGGCTGCATGACGCATTTTGTTGCGCCCATCAACGGCGGCGTCACGTCGAGAATTTGCGCGATGAGTGTGCCGCCCATGCCGAGAATCGCAATCGCGTCCGCTTCTCCGGGTTGCAGCATTTTTAGCCCGTCGCCAAGGCGCGTCTCGATACGTTCCTGCAAGCCTACCCTGCGAATCAGCCGCTCCGCCTTTTGCAACGAAGGCTCGCTGATATCGATGGCGATGCATCTTTGCGCAATCTCCTGTTGAATCAAGGTGCAGCTCAGCCGCCCGTGATCGCAGCCCACGTCCGCGACGACGCGCGCGCCGCCGAGAAGCTCGATTGCGCAGCTTAACCGCTCACGCGGGTGAATCCTTTGACCATCATTCTGCATATACATATTATAAAAAACAATCCGGCAAATTGCAAACCGCTTACCGCCGCATATTGTGTACTTTATGCAAAACCGAAGCGATCCGCCATTCAAAAAACGCCGGAAGTCCGGCGTTTGAAAAAATTCCGACCTGCGGTTAAATGCTAATCGCCTTTTTCGGCTCTACGCGGTCGATCGGTCCACCGCCGAGACAGACATCGCCCTGATAGAACACAACCCATTGTCCCGGCGTTACCGCACGTTGGGGTTTGTCAAACGCGACATGCGCGCTGTCTCCGTTGACGGTCACGCGAACCGCCTGATCCGGCTGGCGATAGCGAAACTTCGCCATGCAGAAGAATTCCTGCGAGGGCGGTTTGCCTGCAATCCAGTTGACCTTTTCCGCGTCAAGAGAAAGCGAAAACAGCTCGTCATGCTCTCCCTGCTGCACAATCAGCAGGTTTCGCTTGAGGTCTTTGCCAATCACAAACCAGCTTTCCCCGCTGCCGTCGCTGCGTCCGCCGATGCCGAGGCCCTTGCGCTGTCCAAGCGTGTAATACATCAGTCCATCGTGGCGCGCAATCACGCGACCTGTCTCGTCCACCATATTCCCCGGCTGCGCTGGCAGATACTGCATCAAGAACTGTTTAAAGTTTCGCTCGCCAATAAAGCAGATGCCGGTCGAGTCTTTCTTTGCGGCGTTGCTCAAGCCAGATTCTAGCGCGATCTTTCGCACTTCTGGCTTTTGCAGCTCCCCAATCGGGAACATTGCGTTCTTCAGCTGATCCTGCGTCAGTCCCGCGAGGAAGTATGTCTGATCCTTGCCAAGATCCCGCGCGCGGAGGAGCTTAGTTCCGTCCGAGTGGTCAAGTCGCGCGTAGTGTCCCGTCGCGAGATGTTCCGCACCGGTAGACACGGAGAAGTCGAGAAACGCTCGGAACTTGATTTCGCAGTTGCAGAGTACGTCGGGATTCGGTGTTCTGCCGCGGGCGTATTCCTCCAAAAAATAGGAAAAAACGCGGTCGCGATACTCCCGCGCAAAGTTGACCGTATAATAGGGAATTCCGATCACCGCACAAACGCTTTTGACATCTTCATAGTCGCTCGCCGCGGTGCAGACGCCTGTCTCGTCGTCCTCTTCTTCCCAGTTCTTCATAAAAACGCCGACAACGTCGTGCCCTTGCTGCTTGAGCAACAGTGCTGCTACGGCGCTGTCGACGCCGCCGGACATGCCAACCACGACATGGCCGGTATGTAGTTGACCCATGGGTAAGTTTGCCTCGTTTCCGTTAATCCGATGCAATAACTCAGTCAGCCAAAACAGTAGTCAGCATATATCCCTCGTCCTCGAGAACGGTGCCAGCCGTCTTGAGAACGGTGGATGGATTCATGTCAGACTTAATCTTTGCATCTCCGAGGTCGACAGAAACAACCTCAAAACCGGATTCTTTCAGAATTCTCGTCACCTTGCTCACGCAATGCGTGCAGCCCATGCCGTCAATCTTCAACCGATATGTATTCATGAAACCATCCTCCTTTTGTTTGTGATTATCCTACCATTCCGCTGGACTTTGTTCCATGACTTTGTCACACAGTCTTCCTTCGAATGACAAGCGTCATGTTGCAATCATTGTCTCTTAAGTATAATTTCGACTTTGAGCGGTAAAGTCCTTTTCTATTTCTAGTCTGGATACAATAAAAAATGTTAGACTGCATAATTGAGGACAATCTTTGTTAAAATCATAAAATGTGTTGTTGAATCTTAACATTTGTGTTAAAATTTTGTTATATGGAGGGGCATAGACATGATGAATGAACGCATTGCAAGAGTGCGGGACTATATCCAGTCCCGTGGTGAAGTCAGCGTCTCCGAATTGCAGTCGCTCTATGAGGGCTATTCTTCCATGACCATCTGGCGCGACCTCAAGCAACTGGAAGAGCAAGGCTCTATCCGCCGCGTACACGGCGGTGTGATCTCCATGCAGACAGCCGCTCTCCAGATTGAAGGCGTATACAGCAAGCGCGCACGGGAAAACACGCGTGAGAAGATCACGATTGCGAAAGCAGCGCTCTCCCTCATCCATCCCGGACACGCGGTCTACCTTGACGCGGGCAGCACGCTCATGAGCGTTGCCAACCACATTAACAACGATCGATATACAATCATTACCAGCGGCGCAAACATCGCAATCGAGCTGTCCCAGCGGCACACGTGTGATGTTCTGCTCACGGGCGGTCAGATCAGTGAGAACACGCTCTCCTGCTCCGGCGCGCAGGCGGAATCGTTTATCTCCAGCATCAATATCGACCTTGCGCTCATGTCCCCTTCCGGATTTTCGCTGCGCACGGGATTCACCAGCGGCAGCCAGAGCGAGAGTCTGCTCAAGCGCGCGGTGATTGCAAAAGCCGCAAAAGTAGTCATGCTGATGGATAACTCCAAGATCGGGCGCTCGCTTCCCTTTACGTTTGCAAACCTTTCGGATATCGACCTACTCATCTGTAGTGCTCCGCTTCCGCAAGAGATCGCGAGCGGGCTCACGGCACAAAACATCGAGTGCATCATTGCCGAAAGCTGATCAACTTCTACATTCACAAAGAGTCATCGCGCAATGCGATGACTCTTGTTTTTTATAATAGGTTGTTGCTCTGAACGAGATCGGCTATCGTATCGCCCATGAACCTCTGTCCACCTTCGGTTAGATGCAAGCCGTCCTCGCAGACCATTCGTTTCACAAAGCCATGGTACTCCAGGCACTTTTGCCGCAAATCAATCAGTTGAACGGAAAACTCCCTCGCTACCTTCTCCACCAGCATGGAGTACATCTCCTGATAGCGGTAGATCTGCTGTACATCACCCAGCCACCGTAGAATGTGCTTTGGATTGAGCTTCGTCCCAACAAGAAAACGAAAATACCGCTCCGCGTCGATCGGCGGCAGCGTCATCAGCACGGGTTGAATGTTTCGCTGCAGTAGCCAGCGCACCATGGAACGCATCGATTCGAGATAGACGTCCGGCGGGGTGATGGAGAAATGCTCTTCTTCCGGATGCTCCGAAACCGCAGCCCAGTCAAAATTGCAGTCGTTTCCACCGAACTCAATCAGAGCGGATTGACAGGTGATCCCGTTTTCGACGTCGCGCTCCATCATCTGCATCCCTTCCGGCGCCGTACAGCCGAATTTCGAGCGATTGATGATATCAATCCCCAGCCGTTCAGCTGCGATGTCTGCTGCGGTTGGATTACTGTAAGCGTGGCGTTTACGGGCATCGTTCCAAATCACGCCCTTTGCGAGCGAGTCTCCCCATATGACGACGGTTTCTTTGGCAAGCTGTTCCATCGATCTACA
>JBDKRF010000262.1:0-8246 GCA_039683525.1 Clostridiaceae bacterium | reverse complement strand
GGCAAGAATTGCGCCAAAAACTCCGCACGGGCCGCGTCGTCCATCTTTGGCGTCTGCTCCAGAAACGAGACATCGGGCAGCAGTTCGCGCAGCAGCGCGGAGAGCTTTGCCAAATACGAATGCGACGGCGCAAAGACGAGATAATTTCCCTTTTCCCTCGCGTGAACAAACACGCAGATCGCCTCCGCGACCAGATGCAGTGTCGCCTCGCGCGCGGCAAAGCGCGTATCGAGCGAATGATGAAAAACCGCGAGATTCTCCGGCGGAAACGGTGAGGGCAGCGAAAGAAACGGCGTCTCCGGCTTTACCCCGCTCAGGTCGCGGTAGAAAGCCGCGGGCGAGAGCGTCGCGGAAAAGAGAATCTCGCTGCGGCATTTCTTGTAGACCTCCGCAAGCTTATCAGAAGCGTTGGTGCAATAGAGCGTGATCGTTCGTGTGGTTTTGCCGCCCTGATACAGGGTTTGATACTGCGCGTCGTACAAATCGAGCACAAATCGAAACGAACTCAGATCAAACGTGAGCTGCCGCGCGAGCGCGCGGTCGGCGGGGATGGACTCCGCGGAGAGCTGATCCAGCGCACCCTCGACGGCTTTTGTGAGCGATTCCGGTGGCTCAATTGCGGCAAGCGGCGGATCGATGTTCTCGAACAGCGCATTCAACTCCGTTTCGAGTCGCTTGAGCGCGCGATAGAGCGGCGTTTTGCGCTGCTGCTTTGGGATCGAGCGGCGCGTTTCCGCGATGGCTGAGAGCGAGAGCGCGGCGGAATACATGCTTCTTGCGCGGTCGGGCAGGTTGTGCGCTTCGTCGATGAGCAGCACAAACCCGTTTCGCCCGGTTTGGAAAAAGCGCTGCAGCCGCACGCGCGGATCGAACGCGTAGTTATAGTCGCAGATGATCAGATCGCAACTCAACGACAGATCGAGTGAAAGCTCAAACGGGCAGAGGAAGTGCTTTGCGGCATAGGCGCGGATCAGCTCCGGCGTAAACACACCGTCGAGCTTGTTCAACTCTCGCAGCGCGTCGCCAAGGCGATCATAGTACCCTTCTGCGCGCGGGCAGTCTCCCTCGCGGCAGATTGGCTGGTCATAGACGCACATCTTTTCCTTGGCGCTGATGACGACGGCGCGTAGATGCGGGGCGTGGATGAGCTTTGCCGCGTTGACGGCTGCCTCCTGCTGCGTGGTGCGCGCGGTGAGGTAGAAGATCTTGGACGCGTGCCCGTCCGCAAGCGCTTTTAGCGCGGGAAACAGCACCGCCATGGTCTTGCCGGTGCCCGTCGGCGCCTGCGTCAGCAGGGCGGACTTTTCGCGGATGGCGTAGTAGACCTGCGCGGCGAGCTCGTGTTGGCCTTCGCGGAACGCGGGATAGGGAAACGCCATCTGCCGCACATCGTCCCGTAGCGCGCGCTCGTGGATAAATTCGGTTTCGAGCAGCGTAAGATAACGTTCGGTGAGGAGCGCGTAAAACGCCGTGAGGGATTCGCGCGTATGCGATTCGGTAAAGGTCGTGATCTCGCCGGTATCGAGGTGAAAGTACGTTAAACTGACCTCGATCTGATCAAGGCCTGCTGTTTCGCAGAAGAGATAGGCATAGCATTTCGCCTGCGCCCAGTGCTGCGGATCGCCGGGCGGGAGCCGATCGCTGTCGAGATACGTCGTCTTGATCTCCTCGACGCGCGTGTCGCCATAGAGGCGGTCGATTCTGCCATAGACCGTGAGTTCGATGTGCTCGGAGCTGACCATGCCGGAGACGGAGACCTCGTTTTTCGCGCCGTCCAGTGTGACCGCCTGCAGCGCCTGATGACCGCGGATGCCGTCCAGTAGGCGCGCGGAAGAGGCCATCGCGGAGAGGCTTCCGGACAGCATGACGGTCTCGACCAGCGTTCGCACGGCGACTCTGCGCTTCTCCAAATTGGCTCCTTTCGGACGGGAATCGTGCCTAATTCTTCCGATTTTGCTCGAAAAAAACACAAGTACAAATGTTTGCTTTCGCTATTATATCATAGCTTTGAGCGGAAATCAGCCGCGTTCTCGAGACGCTTGCAAACGGCGCGCCTTCTGCTATA
This sequence comes from Clostridiaceae bacterium, assembly GCA_039683525.1. Lineage (GTDB taxonomy): Bacteria > Bacillota > Clostridia > Christensenellales > CAG-138 > UBA7703. The sequence goes on along the minus strand of JBDKRF010000262.1, from coordinate 6,181 downwards.
ATAAACTAAAAATACCAAATCAGTTTCCGACGTTTCTATTCAAATTTAACAAAAAAATCGATCCGATTTCAGGGGTAATATGACAACCGAAGAAAAACTCTACGAGGCGACCTTTGGGCTCTATCAGGAGCACGGGGTCAAGTTCACGATGGACGAGCTTGCCGGCAGGCTCGGCATCAGCAAAAAGACGCTCTATGAACTCGTCCGTTCCAAGGAGGAGCTGATCGAGCGCGCGGTCGCGTTCTACTTTGACGCGGTGGAGCGGGAACAGCGCGCCATCCGTGAGGACGAAACACTCACCGCGCTGCAAAAGACGGAGCGGCTTCTCTGCGTCGTGCCGCAGATGCCGTTTCGGGATTATCGCATCCGCGAACTGCGCCGCGCTTTTCCGCTGGCGTTTTCGCAGGTGACCGCATGGCTTGAAACCGGCTGGGAGAAGACGTTCGCCATCATGGATGAGGCGGTGGCAAGCGGTGCGCTGGCGCCGTTTGATCATGCGCTGTTTGCCAAGATCTATGCCTATGTGGTGGAGGGCATGATGTTGGAACGCGAAGCGCGCACCACGGCGGACTTCGCCGAGGAACAGCGGCGCGCGGTGCGGATGCTGCTGAACGGAATTTGTACGGATGCCGGGCGAAAAATATTCATATCGGAACACGAATAACAGGAGGAAGTCAAGATGGGAAAACGGGAAGCAAAGACGCGCAAGCACAAGGGGCTTGGCTGGAAGATTTTTCTTGCGCTGGTGCTGGTCGGCGCGATCTACGCGGGGGTGCGGTTCGTACCGTTTGGGCGGCACGATCTCTCGCCCGCGCCGGATGTGGCGATCATGGCGGACGGCGGCTTTGACTACGGCATCCCGCTCGATCCGATGAGCCCGTGGGCAAAATTCCGCGCAAACGCGCTGAATAACGGCAGAAGCGCGGTTTCTCCGCTCATTGCGGACGGCAGCGTCCCGTGGAGCTATCGCACCGGAAAAGGTATCTTCTCCTCGCCCGTGGTGGATGCGGACGGAAACTGCTACATCGGCTCGGCGGACACGGTATTCTATTGCTTTGCACCGGACGGCAGCGTGAAGTGGCGCTTCCAGACGGGCGAAATCATGGATTCCTCAGCGCTTTTGGACGATCAGGGTCACGTGTGTTTCGGCAGCGGGGACGCAAATGTCTATTGCCTCGACCGCGAGACGGGCAAGCTCATCTGGAAGTCCCCCGCGCAGACGACCGCGGAGGTCGAGGCGCAATACGGCATCAAGACCTATAACGTCAATTGGTTTGAAGGGAACATCGGCATGCTGCCGGATGGCACGTTGCTCGCGCCCAACGACAACTACCTCGTTTATGCGCTGGGTCGCGAGGACGGTTCCCGCAAGACTGCCTATCCCGCCAACGAGATGGTCTGGTCGCTGCCATCGATCAATATCGAGACAGGGAAATTGTTCTTTGCTTCGTGTTATCAAATACTCAAGAATGTGTTTGCTTATGACATCAACGGCGAGCAGCTTTGGTCGACCGGCAGCTTCGGCACCGTCGCAGCAACGACGCTGCTCACCAGCAACAACGAAAAAGGCGCGGTCATCGTTGGCGGGTTTGATGGGTTTGTGCGCGCCTTCGCGCAGGACAGCGGCAAACTACTCTGGAAATTTGGCACGAAGGATCACATCTACGCGAGCCCCGCGCAGCTAAGCGACGGCACGATCATTCAGGGCAGCACGGACGGCACGCTCTACGCGATCAATCCGCACACAGGCAAATCCGTCTGGGAGTTTGATACGCTCGAACCCATTCGCTCCTCGCCCGCCGTGGATGGAAACGCCAACATCTATTTCGGTAACGGCGAAGGCAAACTCTATTGCGTGAATTCCGACGGAACGCTGCGCTGGAGCTATCAATGCATTACGGACGTGCGAAACGACCTCAACGGCTCGCCCGCGCTGGGTTACAACGGCGTTTACATCGCCGGTGAAAGCGGCGAGGTGTTCTTTGTGCCGTATGACTATCCGCTCACGGAAGCTGGGAAAACTGACCCGCGCTGCTATACGGCGGGCGAAGTGATGCCTCAGGACGGCGCGCATCTGCTCTTTACAACCGCGTTTGGCGCGACGCTGCTCACGCCTCCGAAATCGATCGACGCAAACGAACCCGTCACGCTCTCGCTGCTCGTACGCGAAAACGGCAATACCGTGCTCTCCGCACTGGAGCGGGGCAGCGTGCGCGTCACGATCGACGGAAACGAAGGGTATCGCGTGGAGGTCGGCGCGACCAACCGCTTTGTCAACATCGTGCCGCCTCTCGGCGGCTGGAAAGCGGACGCAGACGGAAAGATCACGCTCAAGGTCGAGGCAAGCTATGTCACCGATCTCTCGCGCTTTGGCTTAAAGTTCTTCGGCGGTAGGAACAGGGTCGACTATGCACTGTTCCAGGACTTCACAATTACACAGGGCGCGAGCACGGAGAAAACATTCCAAAGCGCCATACAGGATACGACGCAGAGCGTGCTAGAACTCAGCCGCCTTTCTGTGCCCACGCCTTCGATACTGCCTTCCTACAACCAGATCGGGTTCGACTCGCTGCACGATATCGCGGGCGCGGTCGATCAGACCGAGTCCGGCGACCTGCTGCTGTGGGTCATCGAAGGGCGGCTCACAGAAGACGGCACCTCCGCCATCGACCCCGCGGCGATCACGCGCTATCCGCTCCTGCTGCATCAGGAAAACGGTCTTGTCACGCTGCATAACGAAGACGGGTTCAAGATCAAGTTCATCGGCTCGTGGGATATGCCGTTTGCGAGCTATCGCGTCAGCGCGCCGCTCGGGAGCGACGGAACGTTTGCGCGAGATGCGGATCTGGTCGCCGTCACGAACTGCGACGAGATCGAGTTTTACGGCATCGGCCTTAAGCTCATGGGGATGAGCGAGTTCAAGACCGGGCAGATGTTCGTGCGCGGCGGCGTGCGGCTGACCCAGCGCGCGGATGCGACGATGCCGGAAGGGGTAGGCACGGTGACGCTGGCGCAGGATGAAAGCAGCATCACGGCTGCGTTTACACAAACGTCTCTGCGCGCGGACGAACACGTCTATAGCGTGCTTGTCACGGACGCAAGCGGACATCCGCTGCCGCTCTACTACACGAAGAACACCATCGTCCGCGCGAGTGCGAACGGCGCGATTGAATCCGTCACGCTCAAGCTCGACAAAGGCGAGACGATACCCAAGGACGCTCGTGTGTACGTGATGGTGGATACCTATCCGGTCAACATGAATTCGCTCATCAATTGATAGATGTGTCACAAGAAAAGCCCGCCGTAAGGCGGGCTTTTTGCTCGTTAAGAGGCGATTAGAATACAGCGCGGATCACAAGCCCGCAAGCGATGGCGAACACGGTGCTGAGCGTGTAAAACAGCCAGACGTGCGCGCTTGCCCAGCGCATCCGCATCACGAAAAACGTGAGCAGCAGGAACGCGAGAAATAAAATCAATGGCAGAAACTGCTGCACAACCGTGGTGCACAGCATAAACGTGCAGACGAGCAGGCCGATCAGCGCGCAAGCGAGAACGATTGCGGCGGAGGGCGCAAGCAAGCCCGCGCGGGGAACTTTTTCCTTATGCTCCAAGGTCGATCACCTCCGCAATGTATTGATGAACGCGCAATAGGACATCCTTCGAACCCCAGTATCCGTTGTGTCCGAAGCCCTGCATCCTGACAAAGTCGCATCCAGCGGGATACGCGGCAGAAAGGCGCTCCGACGAGGCGAACGGCACCGTTTTATCATCGGTAGAGGAGAAGACGAGCGGCTTAATCGGGACCGATTCGGCAAACCGGACGGATTCCATCCTGAACGCGACCAGCGCGCGCAGAGGCCCGTAAAACACCGGAACCATGGTGTTGTAGAGGTCGTATCCGTCCGCGTACGGTGCAAAGAGAATCAACCCTGCGGCGGTTCGATTCGAGGCGACGTAGTTTGCAACGCCCGTACCCATGCTGAATCCGAACAGCACAATGCGGCTTGCGTCCACGTCCTCGCGGGCAGACAACGCATCGTAAGCATCCAAACCCATCTGCTTGAGTGAGGCTTCGCCGGGAGTGCCACTGGATAGCCCGTAGCCCGGATAATCCAGAAACGCGAAGTTGCAGCCTGCAAACGTGTCGATGTCTCCGCTCTCGACCAGATGGAGAATGCGTTTTGCCGCTGTTTCTCCGTTTCCGCCAAAATAGAGCACGAGCGGGGCTTTGCCCTCCGTCTGGTGGATCATCCAGCCGGAGACGACGCGCCCGCTGGTTTCGATCGTCAACTGCTCCACGTTCGGATAAGCCGCGAGCGCTTGCGTGGATTCCTCGTCGCTGTGCGGGTAGAAGAGCTGTGTCGGCGCAAGGGTGTAGATCGTGACGCTCAGCAGCACGGCGAGGCTGATCAGTGCGGCAAGAACACGCAGGCAAATCTTTGCGCCGCGCTTTGCGTTTCGCGTGAAAAGGAAGATGAGCCAGTTAACAAGCGTCAGTACAACGGTCGCAATCAGGATTGCAAGTCCGATGGCATGCGCGTTTTCACTGGGTAAAAACCAGGTGAGCAGCGCCACGACGCTCATCAAAAGCGCGGCGACCACCGCGCGCAGAAAGCGCGGACAAGGCTGGCCTTTTTGTTCGGGAGTTGACTCCATAATTCCTCCGTGGTATTTGATCGCAACGAATCGTAACACATTCCATCACGTGCGTAAAGCAGAAAACCAGTTAGGACGATACGCTTGCCGGCAGAAAAGGTGATGGACTGCCCACGCAAAACACCTTGAGCGCATGCAGCGCGCGGGTGCATGCAGTGTAGAGTAACAGCCGTTCACTCTCGTCCGAATAATGGCCTGTTCCCGCGTTGGCGAGGATCACCGCGTCAAACTCCAGCCCCTTGGCCAGATACGCGGGCAGCACGACCGTGCCGCGCGGGAATTCCTCCTCGCCGCCGAAGAGCGCGTGGACGTCAACCTCGCCTTTGATCGCGTGAAACAGGGTTCTTGCTTCCGCCTGGGTCTGTGTGAGGATGCCGATGGAGACGTATCCCTTTTCACGCATGGCACGGGTTTCTGCCACGATGGCCGATTGCACCGCGGCCTCATCCGGCAGGCAGACGACGGCGGGAACGTCGCCGTGGCGACCCACGGAGTCCGCGCTTTCCCGACCGAGGATGCCACCCGCAAACGCGATGATCTCCGCCGTGGAGCGGTAGCTCTTTGTGAACTTCAGCAGGAGCGTTTCCTCCGCGGGGAAAAGTCCCGCGAGGTTTTCATATCCGCCGAGGCTGAGATACGGCGTGATGGACTGGTCGAGATCGCCCAGCATGGTCACGCTCGCCCGCGCGAAATACAGGCGGATGATCTCATATTGCAGCGGGGTATAATCCTGCGCTTCGTCGATGATCACATAGCGAATGCGCGCGGTCTTCTGCGTTCCGCCCAGCAGGCCCTGCAGATAGAGCAGCGCGATCTGATCCTCGTAATGCAGCACATTCGCGCGGACGGTGTCTCTCGTGTAGCGGGAGATGGCGGAGCAGCGTTCGCCCGATACGATGGGTAAGAGCTCGGGCAGCGCGTCGAGAAACGACAGGTAGACGCTAACAGCCGTTACCTCCGTCATCATGGCGGCGTTTGCGCGGGCGGACTGTGTCTCCTGCTTTGCCAACTGGCGGCTTCTTCGCTTGAGCTCGCCCCGGTCGATGAAGCCTTCTTGCGCGGTGATGCCGTCCGCAATCTGCGCCGCGCGCTTCGCCTCGTAGCCGTCCAGCAGATAGTCCATGCGCTCGCGAAGTTTTATATAGCGCGCCAGATAGGGAAGCGAGGCATAGTCGTAGGAAAAGAGCCGCGCAAGCTCCGCACTGGATGCAATGCTGACCCCCGCGCAGACGAGCGGGGCAAAGCGCACCTCCTGAGACGCAAGCGATTTTGCGTAGGAGACCAGCGCATCGCGAAACGCAGGCGAGGACTTCACCTGAAGGCTCTGGGTACGCGAGATATAGCCGGGCTGATCCTTGGCGGAGAAGAGATACTCCAATAGATCATAATAGCGTTCCTTGCGCATTTTTCCCGTGAGCGCACCGGAAAGGAACGACTCAAACGTAGTTTGAAGCATATTTGCCTCACCAAGCTCTGGCAACACGGTCGAGATATAGTCGCTGAACACCGTGTTGGGCGAAAAGAC
>JBDKRF010000261.1:0-3488 GCA_039683525.1 Clostridiaceae bacterium | reverse complement strand
AGGGGTTACATTCCAATGTGATACTATGGTAACATGAACGTGTGTAAAAGCAAGTGAGTGAACTGTGTCGAGTGTGGTTTTATTCCAACGGCAAGCGTGATTCAAGCAGGTTTGTCAGTTTGTTAGGAACCATTCTTATCACGGATCAGTTTGCCTTTGTACAGAGAGAATTTTGCTGCGTGAGTTGACAGAAACACGTGCAAGAACCATACTTTTTTTCATATATGTCCGCGTTCAAAAATAGATTGGATTTGTTCTACAAAAAGAATATGATTGTGTATCGATTGCGGAAGAACGATTTTCGACAACCAGGGGGGAAAACCAGCACAATGTTCACAAGCAGATCGAACAGGAATCGCTTCCTGAGCGGATCTTTGAGTATTTGTGCATGAAAGACTATGGAAAACAAAATAGAATCTATTGATCCATGGACGCAAGCCATACAATCGATTCAGAAGCTGGCAGTCAATGACGTCTGCCAGACCATGAACACAAGAATGGGCGGATTATCCACTGAAGAGGTAGAGGACGCGCGCCGGACGCACGGCGAGAACGTCATCACCGAAAAGAAGGGGAAACCGGTCATTCTCATCTTTTTGGCAAATTTCGTGAGCTTGATGGCCATCCTTCTGTGGATTGGCGGCATCATCGCGTTCTTTGCGGACATGGTAGCGCTTGCCGTTGCCATCTGGCTTGTCAACGTCATCAACGGCGTGTTCAGCTTCTGGCAGGAGTTTCGCGCAGGCAAAGCCACTGAAGCACTGCGAAACATGCTGCCAAGCTATGCGCGCGTGGTGCGAAACGGCACGGAGGACCGCATTCTTGCGGAAGACCTCGTGCCGGGTGATATCATGCTGCTGTCGGAGGGCGATAAGATTTCAGCCGACGCAAGACTGCTCGAATGCAGCGATTTTCAGGTGAACCAATCGACCCTCACCGGCGAATCCAACCCCGTGCGCAAGACGCACGATGCGGTTCTTCGGGATGGATTAAGCCGCTCCGAGGTGCCAAACCTCGTGTTCGCGGGTACTAGCGTCGCCTCCGGCACGGCGAAAGCCGTCGTCATCGCGACCGGTATGCAGACGGAGTTTGGCAAGATCGCAAGCCTTACACAAACGCTAAAAGAGGAGAAGAGCCCGCTGCAGAAGGAGCTCGACCGCGTGACGCGTCAAGTCTCCGGTATGGCGGTCGGAATGGGCGTTCTGTTCTTTCTCGCTGCAGTGTTCGTCGTGCACGATCCCGTCGCGAAGAGCTTCATCTTCGCGCTGGGCATGATCGTCGCGTTCATTCCCGAAGGCCTGCTGCCAACCGTTACCCTCGCGCTTGCGATGGCTGTGCAGCGCATGGTCAAGGAGCACGCGCTGGTTAAGCGCCTCTCCGCCGTGGAAACACTCGGCTGCACCAGCGTGATCTGCTCGGATAAGACCGGCACCCTCACGCAGAACGAGATGACCGTCAACAATCTCTGGTTGCCCGGCAAAGAACTCACGGTCAGCGGTCTTGGATACGCGCCAAAGGGAAAGGTGCTTTGCGGAGAAACTGAGGTCACGGTTGATACCGATGGCGATCTCAAACTTCTGCTCACCGCGGCCGCGCTTTGCAGCAATGCACGCGTTGTTCCGCCGGAACCGGGCAGTGATCGCTACACCGTACTGGGTGACCCGACGGAGGCCTGCCTTGGCGTTGTTGCCGAGAAGGCCGGCCTAAATTATGAAGATGTACTCAAACGCATGCCTCGCGTGCGCGAATTGCCGTTTGATAGCCGCAGAAAGCGCATGACCACCATCCACGCGCTGGAGGAACCCATACAGGGCGCCCGCCGCGTGGCTTACATCAAAGGCGCACCCAAAGAGGTGCTGGAGCTCAGCGCGACCATCCGGGTCAATGGCGAGATATTGCCGCTGACGCAGGCGCAGCGCGACGAGATCATGGCGGAAAACGATCGCTATGCAAGAAACGGCCTCCGCGTGATCGCGGTTGCCTGCCGTTATTTGACCAGGGAGATGAACTTGCCTACGTCGCTCAGCGCGTATACGCCGGAGATGATTGAGCAGGAGATGACGTTTATCGGCCTTACCGTCATGGCGGACCCGCCCCGGCCTGAAGTGGCCGACGCGGTCAAACTCTGCCATTGCGCGAACATCCGCATCATCATGATCACGGGTGACTACGGCCTGACTGCAGAGAGCATTGCAAAGCGCATCGGCATCGTCAAGGGCGAGCACCCGCGCGTGGTCTCCGGCCTGGAGCTGGAGCAGATGTCGGATGACGAACTCAAGATTGCGCTCGAGGACGAAGTTATCTTCGCCCGCGTCGCTCCCGAGCAGAAATACCGCGTCGTCTGCGCACTGCAGGAGATGGGTCACGTCGTCGCCGTCACAGGAGATGGTGTAAACGACGCGCCCGCCCTGAAGAAGGCGGATATCGGCGTTGCCATGGGTATCTCCGGCACGGATGTGGCGAAGGAAGCCGCGGATATGATCCTGACCGACGACAACTTTGCCTCCATCGTTCGCGCGATTGAGGAAGGGCGTGCGGTCTATAGCAACATCCGCAAATTCATCCTCTACATCCTCAACAGCAACGTTCCCGAGGCGGTTCCGTCGGCTGCGTTCCTCTTCTCACGTGGTGGAATTCCGCTGCCGTTGACGGTCATGCAGATTTTAAGCATCGACCTTGGCACGGACATGATGCCCGCACTCGGCCTCGGTACCGAGTTACCGGAAAAAGGAATTATGGATCAGCCGCCGCGCTCCTTGAAGAGCAGGCTGCTCAATGGTAAACTGTTTGTGAAAGCATTCCTCTGGTACGGCATGCTCGAAGGCGTCATCTGCATGGCAGCCTACTTCTACACCAACTGGATGCACGGCTGGCCGGGCGTTCCGCTTGCTGTGGAGGGGCTTGTCTACCGGCAGGCGACCACGATGACGCTGGCTTCCATCGTATTCTGCCAGATCGGCGCGGTGCTCAACTGCCGCACAGAACGCGAGAGCGTCTTCTCCGTCGGCGTGTTTAGCAACAAGCGCGTGCTCCTTGGCATCGGCGTGGAGCTGGCTTTGATCTGCGCACTGAGCTATGTGCCGTTCTTGCAGGGCATCTTTAACACCGCGCCTCTGGCATGGACCGATTGGGTGCTGCTCGTTGTGCTGCCGTTCCCGATTCTGTTGCTGGAGGAACTTCGCAAACTCATCGCTCGTAGGATTAAAAATCGTAAAGGAGGGCGGTCGCTATGAAAGTGATCGTTGTCGGCTGCGGCAAAATGGGTTCCGGCCTTGCGCTGGAACTGGTGAGAAAAGGGCATTCCGTAACAGTGGTGGGTTCCTCAACGGAAGAATTCGCCATGCTTGGTAAGGGGTTTAAAGGCGAAACCATTGTCGGCGTTGCGTTCGACAAGCAGATTCTAGAACAGGCGGGCATTCAGCGTGCGGACGCTATCGTCGCCTGCACCAAGAGCGACGAGACGAATGCGCTTATCGGCCGCATCGCGC
>JBDKRF010000260.1:0-3014 GCA_039683525.1 Clostridiaceae bacterium | reverse complement strand
GCTCCGCCTGATCACCGAACAACTTGAACACTTCCGCTGGGTCAAACCCCGTGCTCTTCAAGTCGATTTCCTCATCCTCAAGCAGCTTCTTCAGCCGCTCCAAATCCCAATCGCCCTGCGCCTGCGGGTTGTTGAGCAGAATATTCAGCTCCTTCTCGCGGGTTTCGTCCACGTCAACAACCGCCACCGTGAGGCTGTATTCGTCGTTCCCCTCAAGCGCGTCAAGCTGCTCGATGCGCTGATGTCCGCCGACGATGTTACCTGTCCGCTTGTTCCAGACGACGGGCTGCACCATACCGACGCGGTTTATGCCCTCGCGCAGCCGCTCCTTCGCCTTGTCGTCGATGCGCCTCGGGTTGTATTGCGCCCCCTTCAAGTCACGGCGGCTGATTTCCGCAGTTGTGAACGCCTCGAAACGGGTTTTCTTACCTTTCGGTAGCTTTCCTTTACTCGATGCCATGAAATTCCCTCCTCTTTACGACAGCCATTGCGTACGGGAACCACTTCAGGAGTAGCTTGAAGTCTTCGGGATACTTGTCGTGCAGCCAGAGGATAGATTCCACCGTCAAATCGACGCCCGAAGTCACCGCGCCCTTTTCCGAAGGTGGAAGTGGAATGCCGTTCACCTTCAGGTAGGTGAGCACGTCAAACTTCTTCCAATGTTCGATAGGCAGCACGAGGTTCTTCCACACCGGGCTGTCCGAGCTGTGGATGTTGGCAAAAAACTGCCTCCGCTTGAGTCCGTCGCTCGCCTTCATGCCCGTTGCGACAAGCTCAATCCCGGTGTCAGCGCGAGGCCAAGCGAATGAATTCTCCAAACTGATCTCAACGCCCTCAAGTTCCGGGGCCGCGTTGCAGAATACGCCCTCCCGCATCGCGTCGAAAAAACAGTGATGCGGATACTGAAGAACCTGCACGCCGTAGCGCGTACGCGCGATGTCGAGCTGCCGTTCGATGAGCGGCAAACCCGGCACCAGCCATTTGTAAAATGCGACGACTCGCTTGAACGTCTTGCAGCACAAATCCAAGACGACAAGCGAATCCTTCCCGCCGGAAAAGCCGACAAGAATAGCGTCATGCGTTTTGGCATGTTCTTCGAGAAGCCTAAGCGAATCCTGATAAACTGACGACATGCGTGCCCCGACTGGATAAAAAAGCCCCATCCGTCAGGATGAGGCTAAAGGAAATGCAGCCCCTCGGACTAACCGCCGCTGGTGCCGCTGCCCTTTTTGCTCCTGCCGCCCTTGCGAGTGGCTTTCTTGGCGGTCGAACGAGAACCGCCCTTACTCTTGCCTGCGGAAGTTCCCTTCCGTTTCAGCGTTGCTTTCGCCATGTCGTAACTCCCGTTTATGGTTGATCTGTATGTCGAGGCTTGACGATGCGAAAGCACCGTTGCCCGTTACGTACATAACGCACGGATTTGCATTTTAGCGTCAGGAAGCCTTACCACGCCTTCTTGCTGGCCTTTTCGAATCCAGCATGATACCCGGCAACGAAACCATGCTTGAAGCGCGTCTGCGCAAACTCGCCCTTTACCTCTCCGTGCCCTTGAAGTTGAGTTTGAGCCGCAGCATTCAAGAACGCCTCAGTAGGGACCGTTGCACCGCCGAGCGCGGCATCCGAACCCAATCCATACCCAGTTTTCCAGCCGAGGTCAAAAGCTCCGCCATCGTTCTGTGAGGCCACTTGTGCCCGCGCGCGATTGTCGCACGAACTGCATTGGAGTCCGAACAGGACAAAGCATAGCGCGAGAAATGCGACAAGCGCGATCACGGCATTACCACGCGTTGACCTTTTTACGTTAGCCATGTGCCGATTCAAGCCGTAATCACCGGCGAATTCAAAAATATTCTCATTCCGCAAATCATCATTTACGACATCACAAACTGATGATTCATAACTCATTGATATACAGTATGATAAATATGTATAAATTATTCGTTTTTGTCTTGATTAAATGTCACTTTTGACATTTAATGTCATCGTTCTTTGATAGTTCAGGCCCGGACAATCCGGGCAGGCGACAGGAAACGAGCGACAGCCCTCCTGCACCGAATCAAGAAAGACGGCAACAATGGGAGAAGGGAAACCAAGGCCATTTGCTGGAAGCCGAGCGACGCACGGCGGGTAAGGACACACCCCGCACGGCCACGCGATGAAGGATGAAACGCCAGCAAATGCCAGCCAACCCCCGCTCAAACCCACCGCCACCCAAGACGAGCACAGGTGCCCGCGAGCGCATAAGCGCGATGACCGGGAAGCAAGACAATGCTTAGGCTCTCACGATTTAGCCCGCGCAAGCGGGCGCTTAATGCAGCCGCCGTAGGACACACGGCGCCGGTCCCAAGCCCGAAAATGCAGAGGGAGCAAACAACGAACGAAAGACAACATGATTAACAACTGTAAAATTAACATAATGGGAACCGTCGATTTCGACGGCCTATTCGCAGGGATGCGAAAGCCTCAAAACTTCAGCGTATATCCCATGCCGGATTCATCGCACGAAACAATCGTTCAATCGGGAACCCGCATCGGGCGTATCAATTTCGAGACAGGGATTGTGCGACTCTCAAAGAGCCATGCGTCAGGCGCATACGGCGGGCATCTCAGCAGCGACACCCTCACGGAAAACAAAGTGCCACTTGAAGAGCTGGAAACGCTCAAAGGCTGGGTGCGCAAATCAGGCGGCTCGCTCGTCGGGAAAGACTTCATCCACTGCGATAACACGGGCGCAAGCGCCGTCATCTAGGGACGAACCATGAACAATATCGTTGAGTTCCCATCCGCCGCGTTGAAGCCTGCTAAACTGCCGCAACCCGAAGTGAAAGACCGCTTCGAAGTCGGGCAATCCTACGTCTGCCGCTCGCCCGGCGATTGCGAATGCGTGTGGGTGTTCAAGGTGCTTTCGCGCACAGCTTCAACCGTCGTGATTCAAGAAGACGGCAGGAGTGAAAAGCCTGTGCGCCGCCGCATTCAGACAAAATATAGCAGCTCAGAATACGTGATGCCTTTCG
>JBDKRF010000259.1:0-31807 GCA_039683525.1 Clostridiaceae bacterium | reverse complement strand
TTGACGAACGAAAAGCCGATCATTAGCACCACGATTACCAGCGTATTGAGGAGATACCCCTGAGCCGTTTTATTCTTGATCATACTTTCTCACCCATATTCTTTCCGAGAATGCCAGCGGGCTTGATGATCAGCACGATGATGAGGATGAGGAACACAAACGCATCCGCCATGCTCGAGCTGACGTAGCTGGTGGTGAAGGATTCGACAAGGCCGATGACAAACCCGCCAAGCATAGCGCCGGGGATGATGCCGATGCCGCCGAGAACGGCGGAGACGAAGGCCTTGAGGCCCAGCATGGAACCCATGGTCGTGTAGACCTTGGGATACTGGGCAATATACATAAGAGCGGCGATCGCGGCGAGGCTGGAACCAATGGCAAACGTCGTCACGATCGTGCGGTTGACGTTGATGCCCATGAGGATCGAAGCGGACTTATCCTCAGAGACACAGCGCATCGCACGGCCGATCTTTGTTTTCTGAGTGAATTGATAGAGAACTACCATAACGACAATGCTGATGCAGATGGTGAGCATCGTCGTCCAGTCCAGCGTAACATCCGCAATGCGAACGCCGCCTGCTGTAAAAATCTGACTAGCAACTTTCGGGTTCGGGCCAATTTGGGGAATGGCCTGCGCAAGGTTTTCCAAGAGAAGACTGACCGCGATGGCCGTAATGAGCGCCGTCATCGAGGTACCTTTCTTACGAACAGGCCTGTAAGCGATCAACTCGGTCGACATACCGACGAGCGCGCATACGAGAATCGCGAGGAGTACGGAAGCCCAACCCGGTAAACCAAGCGAGATCATCACCGGAATGGTGAAGATCATCGTATAACCGCCGACCATGATGAAGTCGCCATGGGCGAAGTTGATCAACCGAATGATTCCGTAGACCATGGTGTAGCCGAGTGCGACGAGTGCATAGATGCTCCCGAGTCGAAGCCCGACAAACAGTGTTTGCAAAAATGTGCTCACTTGTTCGTTCCGCCTTTCGAAATTAACGGCAAAGGAGGCGCGGCGTGAGCCTCGCCTCCCCTTGCCAATATGCTGCTTGCGAATGCTTCGTTATTTGAGCTCTTTGATAACGTCGACCAGCTTCTTGGTGACGGTGGAGCCGTCAGAAGCGAAGGAGAGGATAGCTGCGCCTTTTGTCGGCGTGCCGGACTTATCCAGAGAGAACACACCCGTTACACCAGTGTACACGACAGAGGTGTCGGCGAGCGCGTCGCGGACTGCTTTCGGGTCTGCGGAGCCAGCTTTTTCGATGGCAGCTTTGTACATGTAGACCGCGTCATAGGCAAGCGCGGAGATTGCGTTCGGCGTGGAGTCGAACATTGCCTGATAAGCCGCGACGAACTTCTGAACAGCGGGATCCGTATCGGACGGATCATAGTGGTTGGTCCAGTAGACGTTGTTGAAGGCGGTCAGATCGGCGCCGTCGACAACGTAATCAGGTGTGCCGTCATAACCATCGGCGCCCATGATGATGCCGGTGTAACCAGCAGCACGTGCCTGGGTAACGATGTATGGGCCAATGACGTCATAGTAGTACGGCGCGTAGACAAACTGCACGCCCGAGCTGACCATGGAAGCAAACTGGTTGGTGTAATCCTGGACATCCAGAGAGGCGGTGGACTCGACGGCTTTGATGTTCAGGCCGTAGGTCGCGGCGGCTGCCGCAAACGAGTCATACAGACCCTTGGAATAGGTGTCCGCTGCGCAGTAGACAACGCCAACATCGGTGTAACCGGCTTCTTTGGCATAGTAGGCCGCAATTGCGCCCTGGAAACCGTCAGCATAGCAAGCGCGGAACACGTAATCGTCTTCGGTCGTGATACTGTCAGCCGTAGCGGACGGCGTGAGCAGGACGACACCTTCCTCGTTTGCAGCTTCGGTGATCGCGGAGGTGCAACCCGAGGTGACGGAACCGACGATGAGCCCAACATTCTGAGAAACGAGGGAGTTGAACGCGTTGAGCGTTTCGGCCGGGTCAAACTGGTCGTCCGTCTTGATGACGGTGACCTGCTGACCTAGGATACCGCCCGCTGCGTTGATTTCGCTGACCGCGAGATCGACGGCAGTGGTTACGGCTGCGCCGTAGACCGCAAGGGCGCCGGTGTTCGGCGAGATGACACCGAGAGTGATACCTTCGCTCTTCTTCGCACAGGCACCGAGACTGATGACAAGTGCAATAACGAGCAAGACGCTGATCAGTTTTTTCATTTTATTTCCTCCTTCGATAATAAACAAAAATGGCTATGACTATCCAGTTCATAAATAATCACGCCAATGTGTTATGCATGATTATAAAGAACTCATAATCCATTGTCAATATATTATATATGTTTAATTTTATATGATATACCATAATTTTTGTGCGATTGTGCGTATTTGCGCAACAGCATCATGACCGAATGTATAAAAAAAGAAAATTTTAGATATTATGCGTGGAGTTCTGATCACATGGGATGAGAACGGCGTGTCTGATCATGAGTATAGGGGAGTATCATCGCCGGGAGAGCAACGCTTTTCAAGCGGTAAAAAGCGGGTGTTGGTTTGCTTTTAAGAGATTAACCGATGAATATCTGCTATAATGAAGCATAAACACGCAAAGGAGACCGCTTACCATGTTTCAGTTCAATCACTTCAACTTCAATGTGCTCGACCTCAACAAGAGCCTCACATTTTATCAAGAAGCACTCGGCCTCCATCCGGTTCGAACGGTGGATACGGATGATTTTACGCTGGTGTTTCTCGGCGATGGCAGCGGCACCTTTTCTCTCGAGCTTACCTATATAAAAGGGCGTACGGAAGCCTATGACATCGGTGAAGCGGAATACCACCTTGCGTTGACGTCGGACGATATGCCCAAAGCAAGAAAGCTGCACGAGAAAATGGGCTGTATTGCGTTTGTCAACGAGAGTATGGGTATCTATTTCATCACCGATCCGGACGGGTACTGGATCGAGATCATTCCGAAAAAAGGACATTGAGCAATCAAAAAGGCACACGATTGTGTGCCCCGTGCCCGCTGGATCATCCGGCGGGTATTTTTTTGCTGATTTTATTCGGAATACGCGCCTTTGACGAACGCCGTCCACGCGTCGTAGATCGCGGCTTCGTCGACACCAAACGCCGCGCGGTAGTCGCCATTCTTGGCAAACGCCTTGACCGCGTCCCAGCCGTATGTCGCGCTCAGGTATTCGATGTAGGTGTAGGAGTATGCGTACCCGCCAAACCGCTCAAACGTGATGGGCGTCAGTATCCCGCTGGTTTGTGTTTGCGCGAGCGTTGGAACGGGTGAGTAGGACGCGACGGGATAATCCGGCTTCTGACTGGAGAGATAACCCGCGAGCCCGTTATCCACCCAGTAGGTTATCTTCGGGTTGAGCAGGCTGTTGTAAGCGTGTACCAGCTCGTGCAGCACGGCGTTGCGCACGCTCGCGGAATCGTGCACCGACCCGGGATTTGCGGGCGAGGTGAGGAGCACTTTTGTGCCGATGTTGTCGCCGATGTACCAGTCGAGGTGCAGGAGCGGCGCGATGAGGCCGTACTTTTTCGTCTGCATCACGCTCTGGTGATCGTAGATGTAGAGTTCAACCGGCTTCGTTTGCGGTACTCCGAGCAGTGTCGCGAGCTCGCCGCCGCGCGCCTCGGCAAGTTCGAAGACGGCCTTTGCCGCGTCCTCTTCCTTCTCGTAGAAAACGGTGACATGTGTGCCGCTGAGCTGCCGCATATCCGGGGTCTTCAGTGAAATCGCCGGAAGGACGTTGATGAGCGCAACCAAGAGAAGTGCCGCCAGCAAATACGCCGCGGCACTGAGAAGCTTTTTCTTCTTCGAGTGTTGTTTCATCTTCAATTCAATCGAACCCGTTACTCAAACGAGCGGAAATATGTTCTGTCCTTGAGCATGACGTCGTGCGCGCCGCCTTCTGCGAGCGTGGAGGCGGAGACGAGCGTAAGCCTTGCTTTTTCGCGCAGTTCGGGGATGCTCAGCGCGCCGCAGTTGGCCATGGTCGAGCGCACCTTGCTAAGCGTCTGCTCCACGTTGTGGTGGAGGGTGCCTGCATAAGGCACATAGCTGTCAACGCCCTCTTCGAAGGTGAGCTTCGCCTCGCCGCCGCTGTCATAGCGCTGCCAGTTGCGCGCGCGGGCGCTGCCCTCACCCCAGTATTCCTTCATGTAGCTGCCGTTTATGAACACCTTGCTCGTCGGGCTCTCGTCGCAGCGGGCGAAATAGCGGCCCAGCATGCAGAAGTCCGCGCCCATCGCGAGCGCGAGCGTTACGTGATAATCCAATACGATTCCGCCATCGGAGCAAACCGGCACATAGATGCCTGTTTCTTTGGCGTATTGATCGCGCGCGGCTGCCACGTCCTGCACGGCGGTCGCCTGACCTCTGCCGATGCCCTTTGCTTCGCGCGTGATGCAGATGCTGCCGCCGCCGATGCCGACCTTGATGAAGTCCGCGCCCGCGTCCGCGAGATACCGAAAACCGTCCGCGTCCACCACGTTGCCTGCGCCGACCTTGACCTTGTCACCATAGCGGGATCGGATGAACGCGATCGTGCGCGCCTGCCACTCAGTGAATCCTTCCGAGGAGTCGATGCAGAGCACATCCGCACCCGCCTCGACCAGCGCGGGAACGCGCTCCTCATAATCCTTGGTGTTGATGCCCGCGCCGACGATATAGCGCTTCTGGCTGTCTAAGAGTTCGCCGGGGTTTTCCTTGTGGGAGTCGTAATCTTTGCGGAAGACGAAGCAGAGCATGTTGCCGTCTTTGGAGATGATGGGCAGCGCGTTGAGCTTGTGCTCCCAGATGATATCGTTTGCTTCGGGAAGCGAGATCCCCTCAACGCCGTAAACAAGGCGGTCGATGGGCGTCATGAAATCCCGAACGGGCGCGTTGGGTTCCATTCTGCTCGGGCGGTAGTCCCGGCTGGTCACGATGCCGAGTAGCTTACCGTAAGGAGAGCCATCCTCGGTGACCGCGACGGTGGAGTGCCCGGTGCTCGCCTTGAGCGCCATGATATCCGCCATGGTGTGCGATGGGGTGACGTTGCTGTCGCTCTTGACGAAGCCGGACTTGGATTTTTTCACCATGCGCACCATGTTTGCCTGGGACTCGATGGGCTGGGAGACAAACAGGAACGAGATGCCGCCTTCGCGCGCGAGCGCCGCCGCGAGCTTTTCGCCGGAGACGGACTGCATCACCGCCGAGACGAGCGGAACACTCATGTTCAGCGGGCTTGGTTCGCCGACACGGTGCTTGCAGATCGGCGTCTTTAGGGACACGTTCTGCGGCGTACACGCGGCGGAGGAAAAGCTCGGCACGAGCAGATATTCAGAAAACGTATGCGAAGGTTCGTCAAAATAATAGGCCATGGCAAGTCCTTTCGGTCGAGGTTGCGGGTCGTACGGTGAAACTGGGCCGCTTGGCGCGGAGGAGCAGCATAAAATGTGCGAAACAATTCGTTTCGTAAGAGTATACGCCCGATTGCGGCGCGGATGGAACCCCCGATGTATTTGTTTTGTATCGTTGGATCACGATTCAGCATTGCGCAACAATTCGATGCGCGATAGGATGATGCATCCATTATAATATGATACAATGAAAAAAACAAACACCCGATCAGCATCGCGCAACATGCGCGAGTTTGGCGGCATAATCGTTGAAAAGATATTAGGATTCGCAACAGAAGGAATTGAAGGAGGACACACAGATGCCGGATGGCAGCCATAAAGTACACGCGGTGGAGAAAGCGATTGCGCTGCTCGATTGCTTCTGGCGCGAAAAGCGACCGATGACCTTGACCGAGCTCAGCCGCGCGACCGGCTGGCCCAAGAGCACGGTGCATAACCTGCTTTCGTCCATGATGGACACCGCCGTCGTGGAGCAGAGCCCGGCGGACGGAAAATACCGTCTGGGGCTTCATCTGTTTGAATACGGCTGCGTGATCTCCGAGCACTGGAACGTGGTCAAGCTCGCGCGCCCGCACCTCAACGCGCTCGTGGCGAAGACGGGCGAGTCGGCGTACCTAGCCTCGCTGAATGCGGATACGCTGCTTATCGTCGACAGCGCGGAGCCGAACAATGTCTTCCGTGTGGCGTCCACGGTCGGCAACCGGCTGCCGGTTCACTGCACCTCGCAAGGCAAGGCAATTCTTGCGCATCAGGACGCGGCGTCGGTGCGGCGCATCCTCAAGCGCGCGGGGATGAAGAGCTACACCGTGGATACGATCAAGAGTGCCGACGCGTATCTGGATCAGCTCAAGCAGATTCGCAAGGACGGCATTGCCTCGGAATACGAGGAGTATCACAACGGCATGTGCTCGTTTGCGTCTCCGATTTTAGACTATGAAGGCGCGTGCGTCTCCGCGGTTGGCATCGTTTGCTTTCTGCATTCGGGGGACCGCAGCAATGCGGTCTCGCCGGAAACGCTTCAAGCGCTGAAAAACACCGCCGAAGCGATCTCTACCGAGCTGGGCTGGCATGGGTGAGGGGGATTTTGATTTTGATTCTTCGAATCAAAATCAAAAATAGAATATAAAAAAAGCACCTGAACTTCCAACAAGATATGAGTTTTAATAAAAAAACTAATATCGAAAAAAAGCTCCTGAGCTTCCGCTAAGACCTGATATGAGTTTTTGTAAAAAAACTAATATAAAAAAGCAAAAAGCTCCTGAGCTTCCGCTAAAGCTCAGGAGTTTTTTCATGCGGCGCGCGCTGCCCTGTTGCGCTTTTGACCCGGAGACGCTTTGATTTCGTAGGAGGAAAAAATTGCTATCGCTGTGGGTTTGCGCCGCGCTCGCGTATCATAGCGCAAATGAAAGCAAAATGGTAGCAATTCTCAATAAATTCCGCAATGCACAACAATCGTTCAGTGATACGGAACAAAACCGATCCACCACTCAAAAAATTCCCTATTGTACTCGAAAAAATCGCACAAACACTGACGTTTTCCGATGATGGGGCTGGCGACTGGACTGTGGGTATAGTATACTGATTTTGAATCAGGCAGCGCCCTAACACAATTCTTTCAACCTTCGATCACGACCTTTGCCCTATCTCTTCACGATGTTTCTGACGATCAACCACGACGAACAATTGAATTAGGAGGATGCGTTATGTCGTATTGCATCAATTGCGGAAAAGAATTGCAAGATGAAAAGTTCTGTCCCAACTGCGGCATGCCGGCCGATGGCGGTAAACCGTATCGCCAACAAAGGCCGCAGAAAACAAAACAGGGCATCCGTGCCATCGACTTTATCGAAAAAGCACTTGTCGTGCTCAAGCAAAAGCCGCTTCGCCTCTGGGGAATGTCGCTGCTGTGCCAGCTCATGGTTGCGCTCGCTGCGGCTTTCGGGATGCTTCCGATCATCTCGATTCCTATTGCGCTCGTGCTCAACGCGGGCATGGCCGCGGTGTTCCTCGCGGGATATCGCGGACAGGAGGTAAATTCCGACGCGCTGTTTGCCGGATTTAAGCGGTTTTTCAAGGTGGCAGGCGGCATGGGATGGATGGCGCTCTGGATTCTCATCTGGGGATTGATCCCCGTGGCGGGCATCGTATTTGCTGTGATCAAAGCGTACTCCTACCGGTTTGTCCCTTATATCATGATGAATGATCCCGACATCTCCGCGACGGAGGCGCTCCGCCTCTCCATGCGCAAGACCGAGGGGTTCAAGGGCAGGATGTTCCTTGCCGATCTCATTGTGTACCTCTGTTGCGCGGTGGTCATGCTCATTCTCGGCCTGCTGTCAATGATTCCGCACGTCGGTGTGGTGTTCATGGTGATCGCGGCGCTGGTTTGCATCTGCTTTACGCTGGTGGTGCCGCTGTTGCTTGGGCTCATCGGGGCGGCTTGCTATGAGGAGATCTTCGTCAAGGGCGGCGCGGGCGAGCAAGTGGAAACACCTTTGGTATAAGAAACACGGATCAGGAACAAACAAAGTCCTCCTTTTAACGGGAGGACTTTTTGTTGCGGGACAATTTCTCTCATGCTTTCGCAAGACAGACTTACTTCGGATCAAACCGCCGGGAACCGCCACCAGAATAGCAGGCGTTTCAAGCGCTTCATTCTCACGGGCAGTGCGGAGACGAGCGTTTGCACAAAGGCGATCGCCTCGTCGCGCTCTTTCTTTGAGCCGGTCTTGCCGGAGAACGTCGCCTTTTGCGCGAGCAACAGCAAGGATTCAAGCCGCGCACGGTCGACCGCCGGATTTTGCAACGCTACGTTATAAGCGTAGAGTTCCGGCGATTCCAGCGGCTGCATCGCGGGTGCGCCCGCAAAGCGGAGCATCTTGAGCGAATAGCGTGCTGCGGAGAGAACGGCTGCGTTACTGTCCTTTTGCAGGAAGGTGCGCATGAGCCTCTCATGGCCGAACTTACGAAGACCGAACGCGCCCAGCGGAATGCCGATAACGGCAAGGAGCGCGAATACCGGCCAAAGCGGGGGCCTTGCGCCGTTGTTGCCGTTGTCTTGGCTTGCATCCTGTCCGTCCGGTGTTGTGCTGCCGTCTTGGGTTCCGTCGTTGGTCGGTGCGGGCGTCGGCGTAATCTGTGTCGCGGCTGCGTCGTCCGTCTCTTCTGGCGTGGTGCCGGGATCGGGGGTGCTTTCATCCTGCGTGTTGCTCTCGGGCTCTGCCGTGGGTTCCGGCGTGGGCTCCGGGGTCGGCGTTGGCGTTGGCGTCGGTTCCGGTGTGGGTTCCGGCGTGGACTCGGAGGTGGTTTCTTGCGGCAACAACGTCGGTTCTCCGGACTCGGCAGGGGTCGGCGCGCCGGACTGCTGCGCACTCTCGGTGACCTCGACGGGGACCCACTCCAGAATGGAAGGATCAAACACCTCAACCCAGGCGTGCGCGTGCGTGTCCTCAATCTCGATAAACCCGTCCGCATCCGGCGATTTTTCATAGTCCTTTTGAATGACGATGTACCCTTCCGCATAGCGCGCGGGGATGCCGAGCGCGCGGAGTAACACCGTTGCGGTGGTGGCGAAGTGGACGCAATAGCCGCTTTGCGCATCCTCTAAAAACCACGTCGCAAAGTCGACACCCTCCGGCATCTGCGGCGGGGAATAATCGTAGGAGCAGCGCTCGGCAAGCAGCGAGCGAATCTCTTGACACGTTGCCGCAAGGTTCAGCGCATCGCCATCATAGATCGCGTGGATGCCGTAGGTTTGCAGCAATGCTTCCGCCGCTTTCTGCGTGTCATCCGGCAGCGTGGTATAGGTTTCAAACAAGTAGCCGATATACGTTTTTGCGGCACTGCGCACGCTATCCGCATCGTCGCCGTTTGCGCTGCTCAAGCCGTCGGCAATGCCTGCGGCTTTCGTATAGGCTTTTTCATAGCCACCGTCCGCGTGCGGCACGGAATAGAGCGACATGCCCACGGGAATCGCCTCGACCGTATAGTCGGCGGAGGCGGCGGAGGAGGCAAACGCGAGTGCGGTATCCTGCACGTAGCCTGCGTTTGCGATCTCGTCCGCGTGCGTGACCAGTCCCGGCGGTACCCAGATGGACTGTGGCGTCGCGTTGACGTTTCGCACCGTCAGGGAAAAGGTGGACGGCATCGATTCGCTCGCGGAGAGGGCGGAAGCGAGCAGATTCTGCGGCGCGACGTCGACGCTGTTTGCCAGCGCAGAAAAATCGCCGGAGGAGAGGTTCTTCCAGCCGTCATCGGTATAGAGCGCGCCGGCGTAGTCCCGTAGATACAGTGAGTACGGGTTGGACACGCGCACCTTAAGCGCGGTCTTGCCGGAGAATCGAATCGAGGAGAGGCTTGTGAGGTCTCCGCGCGTGAGCCCGTCGTTGCTGCGCCAGAACGCGTCTTTGCCGAAATCCAGCGAGAAGATCTTTTGCTGGAGGGACTCTATCACTTCGGGCCGCTGATAGCCTTGCTGCGGCAGGATGATGCTGGCGAGTACCGCGGCGAGCGCAAGCAGCGGCAGCGCGAGCAGCGAGAGCGAGTGCTGCGCCGCACGCTGCGCCATCAGGTTCGCCTTTCGCCGGCTCTGCGGCACATAGACGCCTGCGCGCAATGTCGTCTGCGCGCGCTTGGCGTTGTTGAAGGCAAACACCATCATATGAGCGGCAAAGAGCATGAAAAACGGCAACCTTGCAGGCGAGAGCAGGTAAAACGGCGCGGGCAGCAGCAGGGGCAGGGTCGCGAGTGCGAGCCCCGGTACGCTTGGCTCGCTGATGATGAAAAACGCAGCGAGAAACGACACGATAAACACGATCGCCTGTGCCGCGCGCGTCATCAGCAGCAGTGCCTGCACCATATCCATCGGCTTGAGCAAAAGCTGCATGGTTGCCGGCAGTTGCAGATTGATCGGCGTAATCGCGCGCTCGATGAGCAGCAACCCGCCCTGCAATAGATCCGACGCATGCAGCATGCCATACAGACCAGCAAGAACCAAACAAACCAGTGCGATCAGGCCGCCTTTGGGCGCGGAGAATACCGCAAGAAACAGCAGCGAACACGCAACCGCCGTCCAAACGAGCGTTGCGGTGGATAGATCGAGCTGGTAGCTCGTCAATAGGCAAAACAGGAACCCGAGCACGGCGAGCAGCACGACGATGAACTGCTGCATCAGCCGCATCATCAGCACGGGCACGCCTTCGCGCGCGGGATTTCGCAGGGGCTTTTTTGCTCGTTCGCTCATTCGTCCGCCTCCGTTTCCGTACCCGGAATGCTTCCATTGAGCAGCTGCACCTCGCAGCCGAGATCGCGCAGCGCATCCGCCGTCTTATCGTCGCATTGATCCGGCATCAGCGTGAGCTTGCGGCAAGCGCCGAGATTGGTGAGGGTCGCCAGTAGGCGCGCGCCCGCTTCGTCTCCCGCTGCGTTCCAGACGCTGCCCGCAACCAAGTAGATCAGGTGTGTGTCCGCGCGCATAATGCCTTCCGCGGTGAAGCGATCAAGCGTACTCCAACGCGCTTGTCCGGGCAAGGCGAGCAGGTCGTGTAGCACGGAGGCGAGCGCTTCCGGCCCCATGACGGGCATGGTGCGAAGTCCGCCTTCCTCGCTGATCCAGCTGACGGAGTGCGTGATTTCGCGCGCCATAAGATACTCGGAAAAAGCCAGCATGGTGCCGAGCATGGATTCCGCCGCATCGGGGGTGGAATCCTCCCGCAGCTCGAGTAAAAAGTGAAGTGAGGGATTCAGCGGCAGGCCGAATTCGCGCACGATGAGGCGGTTCATGCGGCTGCTCAGTTTCCAGTGTACGCTGTGGCGCGAGTCGCCCTCGCGGTAGTCGCGCAGTTGAAAGATTTCGCTGGGATCGCCGCCCGATTTCGCGGTGGAGTAGGTCGCGCTGTCCAGCCCGAGATCGGCTGCTTCGTCGGTTTGAATGCTCCGGCTTTGCAGCTCCGGCAAAACATAGACGCTGCCCGCGGGTGTTGTGCCGTTTTTCGGCGAGACGTTCAGCGCAAATAGCCCAAGGGTGTCGATCACCTGCACACGCCGCACAAACAAGTCCACTCTGCCGCAATGCGCCATCTTGACCGAGGGCTGCATCGCGTGCGCGCGCATCGGACCAAGCGGAAACTGTACGATGTCCTCCGCGGACTCGGTATAGCGATCGCCCACGCGGCCCAGTGCATTGTGCCGCTCCAGCGTGAAGCGAACGCCCGCGCAGGGAAGCAGGCTGTTGTTGCGCGCGGAAAGACGGATGCCGCAGACGCCCTTGGGCATGATGTCATCCTCAATCTCCAGCGCGTAGCGTAGATTTTTGCGCATGGGAAGCGCCGCCAGCAGCGACACCAGCGGTAAAATCAAGAGGAAGATCAGCAGCAGATGAAACAGATACAGATCGAATAAGACAAACAAAATAAACGCGAAGAAAAGCGCGTAGGTATACAGAATCCGATTTCCGGCCATGTGATTAAACCGCGACGGGCGCCTGCACCTGCGTGAGCGCGCGCTTGGCGAGCTGCTGCTCGCTGATCCCGCTGACCAACGCACGCGGGCTGAGCATAATGCGGTGGGCGGAGACGCTCTCAAACACGAGCTGCACGTCCTGCGGGATCAGGTAGTCGCGTCCGGAGAGATACGCCGCAGCCTTGCTCATACGAAGTAGCGAGATCGTGCCGCGGGGGCTGACGCCGATGCGGATGGCGGGTTGCGTGCGCGTCCAGCCAGTCAGTTCGGTGATATAGGCAAACAACGCCTCGGAGACATAGATGCTCTCAACCTCGCGCTGCATCAGCGTCAGATCGTTAGGCGTGATCACGCGATTGACGGAGTCCAGAGAGACCGCGTTTTGGTGGCGGCGGAGCATCTCCATCTCGCTCCTGCGGTCTGGATATCCCATCGAGAGGCGAACCATGAAGCGATCGAGCTGCGATTCCGGCAGCGGCTGCGTGCCGGAGGAACCCGCGGGGTTTTGCGTCGCGATGACGAGAAACGGCTGCGGCACCGCGCGGGTGACGCCGTCTACCGTGATGCTGTTTTCCTCCATGACCTCCAAAAGAGCCGATTGGGTCTTGCTGGACGCGCGGTTGATCTCGTCCGCGAGAAAGAGGTTGCACATGGCGGCGCCCGGAACATAAACCCCTGCCGCGCCTCCGGTTTGAATCGTGGTATAGCCCGTGATGTCCGAAGGCATCACATCCGGCGTAAACTGCATTCGCTTATAGGAGAGATCCATCGTCCGCGAAAAGGCGAGTGCCATCGTGGTCTTGCCCACGCCCGGCACGTCCTCCAGCAACACATGACCCTGCGCGAGCATCGCCATCAAGATGCTGGCGATGACGGGGTCTTTGCCGACGACAACTTTTCGAACCTGACTGATGATCTCCTGCACTTGCTGCATCAAAATCGTATTCCTCGTACCATCACAAAAATCCGCATGCGCGGTATTATCCATATTATAGCAGTCTAACGGAGGAGAAGGGCAAGAGTATTGCAAGAATGTATACAAAAATGAAACTTACCAATGCGGGATTGTTTGTTTTTATCGTATTCTTGCGCAGTTTTCGCATTGTGGCGAACGGTTTCTTTCGGTATAATTGCGCTGTGTGGTGAAATCCGCGCGAATCGGGGAACATATATGAAGATTACCATCATTCACGGACAGAATCATAAGGGAAGCTCCTATCATACCGGCAGGCTCCTGGTCGATCAGATTCCGGGGGAACACGAGATCACGGAGTTTTTTTTGCCGCGCGACCTCAATCATTTTTGCCTCGGGTGCTACCGCTGCATCGAAAACGACGCGGACTGCCCGTGGTATGCACAAAAGAACGTGATCGTGGACTAGATGGAGGCTTCTGACCTGCTCGTCTTCACCACGCCGACGTATTGCATGGCGCCGTCCGCCTCGCTCAAGGCGCTGCTGGATCTGACGTTTACGATGTGGATGTCGCATCGCCCGCGTGGATCGATGTTTCAAAAAAGAGCGGTGGTGATCTCCACTTCGGCAGGCAGCTCAACCAGCGGCGCAATCAAGGGCGTAACGAAGTCGCTCTTCTTCTGGGGTATCCCAAAGATCTACCACTATGGCGCAAGTGTGCAGGCGATGAATTGGGAAAGCGTGAAACCAAAGACCAAGCAGAAGATTGAGAAAGCCACGGCGAAGCTCGCAAGGAAACTTGGCAAAACGACCCCGCCGCGCGTCGGGATTCCGACAAGGGTTATGTTTTTCATGATGGGACGCATGCAGAAGGCGAACTTCAACGCCTCCCCGATTGAAAAACAGTATTGGCAGGAGCGCGGCTGGCTCGGCAAAGCGCGCCCGTGGAAGCGCGCGTAGTTCGTATATTTTAATCGAATCGGTTCGCAAACAGGGGTTGCGGTGCTATAATCATAGTCGCTCTGTCGCGAAAACCCGCTGTTTGCGCGAAAAGGAGCGGAGGATAAATACCGCTTATGGCAACGAACCCTCAGAAAATCGGGCTCAACAACCCGTTTCTCTCACTGAAACACAAAAATTATCGCTACTATTTTTTCGGTATGTGCATCTCGACCATCGGCACGTGGATGCAGAATACCGCGCAGCCTTGGCTTGCGTATTCTTTGACGAAATCCGCGCTGCTATTAAGCGTGGTCAGCGCGCTTCAGTTTTTGCCCGCGCTGCTGTTTTCCCTGTTTGCGGGGGTACTGATCGACCGCCTGCCCAAAAAGCGGATGCTGATCATCACCCAATCGCTTTCGCTGGTGATCACGTTTGCGCTGTGGCTTCTGTCGCGCTCCGGCGGCATTCAATATTGGCATCTGCTTGTGACGGCGAGCCTGCTCGGCCTTGTCAACACGCTCGACATGCCGCTTCGTCAATCGTTTGTGGTCGAGATGGTCGGCCACGAAGACCTCATGAACGCCATTGCGCTCAACTCCTTAACCTTCAACGTCGCGCGCATGATCGGGCCCTCCATCGCGGGCATCCTGATGGGCGCGTTTGGGGTCGCGTCCTGTTTCCTGATCAACTCACTGAGTTTTCTTGCAGTGCTCATCAGCCTGTTTTTCATCCACCCAATCCCCTGCGAGATTCCGAAAGAGGAGAACAAACAGGGCGTGTTTGCCTGCATCGGCGACGGGCTCAAGTATATCGTTCACAATGAAACGCTGCTGATTACGATGCTGTTTATGTTTGTGGTCTCCACCTTTGCGCTCAATTACGGTGTGACCATCCCCGTGTTCGCGACGCAGGTATTGGGCCTTGCGGAGACGGGATACGGCTTTTTGATGTCCGCGCTGGGGGCAGGCGCGCTGATGGGCGCGTTGATCGTCGCGGCGCTGAGCAAGAGCGGCCCGAGGCGATTTATCCTGTATTTTCTGCCCGCGTTGACGGGATTCATCCTGATTTTGATCGGAAACACCAACAGTTTCCTGACAACGAGCCTCGCGCTCGCCGTCGGCGGATTTTTGTTTGTCACTTATCTTTCCACCGCGAACTCCAACCTGCAAATCCACACGGTGGATCGCTACCGCGGGCGCGTCATGAGCGTGTATTCGCTGATCGTCGCGGGTTCTTCGCCGATTGGCAATCTCTTCGTCGGCGCTGTAGACAACTGGTTTGGCGCGCGGATGGGATTTATCGCAAGCGGCGTTGTGGTGATGGTGCTCATCGTGCCAATCTATGTGTTTATGGCTGCCCGCCGCAACCGCGTGTAGAGAAGCAGCTGTCCCGACAGAAACAAAATTCATGAATCAACACGGCTGTCCGGCACACGGACAGCTTTTTTCGTGCTTTTTGGCACAAACGATGGTACGATCAAGTGGATAGAACGGCTTGTTTGACAGACTTGCGGTAGCTTGGGAGGCGAAGAGTATGATCCGAGTCTTATTGACGGATGACGACGCGCGCATTCGCTCCATCGTGCGGGAATACGCACAGGCGGAGGACTGGGTCTTTGAAGAGGCGGGGGACGGCGAGGAAGCGCTTCGCCTGTTTGCCGCGGGCAACTATTCCCTCGTCGTGCTGGATGTGATGATGCCGCGGCTGGATGGCTGGGGTGTGCTCAAGCAGATTCGAAAGACCAGCACGGTTCCCGTAATTCTACTCACCGCGCGCAACGAGGAATATGACCGCCTGCTCGGCTTTGAGCTCGGCGTGGACGACTATATCGGCAAACCCTTCAGCCCGCGGGAACTCATCGCGCGCATGAAGGCGCTGCTCAAGCGCGCAGGTGCGGCGCAGAGCGCAGGCGCAGTCTACTTGCTTGGCGGCCTTCGCGTGGACGCGGCTGCGCGCACGGCGCAGATCGACGGCGAGACGATTGCATTAAGCCCGAAGGAGTTTGACCTGCTCGCGTTTTTCGTGTCCCGACCGGAGGTGGCGTTTACGCGCGACCAGCTATTAAACCACGTCTGGGGATACGATTTCTTCGGCGATGCGCGCACGGTTGACACGCACATCAAGAGCCTGCGGGAGAAGCTTGGCGCATATCGGGAGCATATCGTGACCGTCTGGGGCACGGGTTATCGTTTTTCGGGAGGCGGAATATGAAGCGCATTTCGGCAAAACTTGCACTTGCGTTTTTCGGCATGGCGGCGCTCGCCGTCGTGCTGATCTGGCTGGTGCAGGCGGTACTGCTGGGCGACAGCTACCTCAATCAGCGCATCGCCTCCATCGAAACAGCGGTGTCCGGCGCGGCGATTGGCGTGGACACGGACTATGCCGCGCTTGAGAGCGCGCTCAACGTCAGCCTGCTTGCGGTCAATGATTCCGGTGACGCGGTGTATCAATCAGATGGGCTGCCGATGCGTGGGCAGATCGTCAAACGCATCCCCGAATTGACGCAGCTTGCGGGCGGAGGCGTGGAGTATCTCCAGACCGGGACCGATGCGGCAAGATACGCGCTACTCAGCCGCGCGGTGGATGGCGGAACACTACTCGTCGTGTTTTCTTTGGTCGACGTGAACGAGGCGTCCCGCGTGCTGCTCCAGCAGCTTTGGTTGATCACTGCGATCCTGATGGTGGCGGCACTCGTGCTTTCGTTTGTCCTTTCTCGGCTGTTTTCCCGACCCATCGTCGCGGTCACCAACGCCGCAAAAACGATGGCGGCGGGAGATTATTCGATCAAGACCCCGGTGACGACGCGGGACGAGATTGGCGAGCTGACGCGCGCGCTCAACGAGCTTGGCGACGAGCTGGGCAAGACCGAGGAACTACGGCGGGAGTTGATTGCAAACGTTTCCCATGAGCTGCGTGCACCGCTGACCATCATCCGCGGCTATGCGGAGATCGTACGAGACGTGACCTGGCCAATCGAGGAGAAGCGCACCGCACAGCTCAACGCAATCTGTGAGGAATCCGCGCGCCTTGGTGCGCTGGTCAACGATATTCTGGACTATTCGAGGCTGGAATCCGGCGCGGAGGGCATGAAGCTTGCCGATTTCTCCTGCGCGGACGCGCTAGGCGAGATCGCAGGCAGGTTTTCGCTCGCGGCGGAGCGGCGCGGGGTCGCGCTGGAGGTTGGTTGCGACGGCGGCGAGATTCGCTTTGATCGCGGGCAGTTCACGCAGGTGGTGAGCAACCTCCTCGATAACGCGATTCGGCACGCAACGCCCGGCACGCTGGTTTCCGTTCGCTGCGAAGACAGAGGAACGCGCAAAAGACTGATGATTGAGAACGCCGGAGATCCTATCCCCGCGGAGGAGTTGCCAAAGATTTGGGATCGCTACCATCGCGCGCCGAAGCAGGGCGAAGCGGGCGGCCTCGGCACGGGCCTCGGCCTTGCCATCGTGAAGAGCATCCTCACCCGCCACGGGGTGGATTACGGCGTTGAGAGCGACGAGATCAGGACGGTGTTTTGGTTTGAGACGGTGCAAGAATAAAAGCAATGTCTTAGAAAGCGTATATACCAATCATAGCTGTCAATGGTATAATGTAATTAGTTGAGACATTGACTTGAGGTTGTGAATAATATGTGCAAAAAGCTCATAAAAAACTCAATTAAGATAATTGAAGAATACAATAAAGCAACGGGTTCAGATAATTTTTACCCTTTTATACTTTTTATTGGGGCTTTAGTATGTTTAGTTGTTGCCGCGATCTATAAATCCCTGCATCTTTCCTTGCTTTCAATTGTAATGATAATAAGCGGAATATATGGCTATTTTCAGCCTTTGCTGCTATTTCGTTTTCAATGGTTAAGAAAGTTTAATGGCGCATTTGTCTTTTTAGGGATACCTATTGTTTCATTTTATGTTGGTATTTCTTTTTGCAAAGTTTATTTTCAGGAGAATTCAGAGAGTTCTTTGATACTATATACAATCTTTGCGATAGTTATGTCATTGCTTTTTGGGAGCATTTACCTGAAAGATGCAGTAGAACACTTGCGAAGAATTGATGAAAACAGCTTAAATGTTTTCTACATATTGTTAGAGTTGTACCAAGTGATTCATTTCTTTGCAATAATATACTCTGTTATACTGATTTTTGACCATTCGGGGTTTGCAGGAGTGAATACATCAAGTGCTTTCTCGTTGTACCTTGATATGTTTTACTTTAGCACAGTAACTTTTACCACTTTGGGATATGGAGATATTGTCCCGATTAATCCAATTGCGAAAGTTACAGTGATTCTGGAAGTCTTTCTGTTTGTTATAGTAATTTCTTTGATTGTTGTAAACATGTCAAAACACAGAAGGGCTAAAGAAGAAAGTGTTGAAGGCGATACAAGTGAAGAGCAAATTGGGGACAAACCAACTTCTTGACTACAATTACTTCATCAATTTGTTAAACAAAGAGCTCCGGCGTCAACCGGAGCTCTTGTTTCGTGCAGACGGGGTTTAGTTGAAGAGCTGATGCTTGAAATCGCTCAAGCCCATGCCCATCTGCGCTGCCGCGTCTTTCAGCGAGGTGGAGGAGGGGAAGTCCGCCACGAGTCCGAGGCGCGAATACAGTTCGTCGAGTGAAAGATTCAGTAGTCCCGCGGCCTGCTCAAGTGTGTAAGAGCCGCGCAGGTCGCTCGGCGCGTATCCGTTGATGGTTTCATAGTCCTCTTCCTCTGATGCAACGGAGGGCAGTGCTTCCTCTTCGTGCGATTCTTCGCCTTCGCCTCTATTGCCTTCGGAAGAGGTAACCGACGAGAACCATGGCAGTCCTTCATACTTATTCGGCAAGAGCTGCATGTCTCCGCTGAGGGCGGCGATGCCCATCGGCACGAAGAACAGCGCGAGAGCTAAGAGTGTTGCCAGAATCGGATGGATCGTCGCTTTTTTCGAAAATCCCGTGTGGATCGCGCCCTGTACGGGGCAGACCGCCACGCACTCGTTGCAATTGATGCACTCCATGCTCGTGACTCGTCCGTTTTTCGCGTTCATCACGTCCACATTCATTGGACAGGCACGGTTGCACTTGCCGCAGTGGATGCAGGCGTCCTCGTCGACGCGGACTGCGTAAGGGCTGACCTTGCCGACCGCGCCATACAGCGCGCCAGCCGGGCAGAGATACTTGCAAAAGAAGCGATCATACACAACGCTGCCCAGCAGCGAGAGGATCAGCACGATAAACCCGACAAGGTAGGACGTCGTGAGCGCGTTGAAGTCCGCGAGATGCCCCAGCGCGTTAAAGGGATCGTATGGCGTAATCCAGAGCTCGCCCGTGATCCACGCCATGGCGATGGTTACGCCAAGCACGACAAACTTGATGTAGCGAAGAATGCCATCCAACTTCTTGGGAACGACAGGGCGCTTCTTGAAAAGCTTTGCGCCGATCTTGCCGAAAAATTCTTGCAATGCCCCCAGCGCACAGATTTGTCCGCAGAAGGAACGCCGCATCACGACGGAGAGCAGCATCGTAGAACCGAACAGCACGAAGGTGCCGATCACGATTCGCTTGAGAAATGTGCCGACGGCGATGAGCGAGAGCATCGACTCCAGCCCGCCGTATGGGCAGAGTGCGTGGATGCTGGGGCCAACGTAGCCGAGGGTGTGCAGCGCGGTTGCCGCGAGCACGAACACGAGCAGGCTGCCGAGCGTGACCCAGCGGATGATACGTGAGACGAGTAGCAGTCGCTTTTCGCGGACTGTGGTTGGGATGACGGGGGTGGCGGACATATGGCGTTACCTCCTGTATTTAAGTGTGGATGGTCGTGTTACAGACGGTTCTGGAATGCGCGCAGGTGATTTTCCGAAGCGCGCATCAGGCTCTCAAACACAGTGCGGACATTGTCCGGCAAGTTCCGGTCTAAGAATGTCTCATACATTGCGATGTTGTTGACCTCCGCGGTCACGCCTGCCTGATATGCGTTCGTCAGCGTTGCAACAGAGACGGCGTGGCTCGCGCCCTCGTCCGCCGGGGCGGAGATGCCATAGGCGTCAAACAACGGCTGTAAGGCGGAGATGTGCGTTTCTTCCGCGCGCATGATGTTGGTAAACGGGCGGACGCTGCCGAAGCTCGCTGTGATGAGGTCATACTCTGCGCGGGCGAGGTACTCGTCCTGTATCGCGTAGGTGAGCATGTCTGCCAGCGTCAGGCTCGTGTCGTCCAGTGCGCCCGCGGAACCGTAGCCCGTGAGGGAAAGCGCCTTGTCCGCGTCTGTGAGTGTGTAGCTCGGGTCGGCGGTCGTGGTGCCGTCATAGATCGGATCGCAGCTGTCCGTGTAGTCCGAGCCGCCACCGTTGCCGCGTCCGCCGTTGCCGACTTCCGAAACGGAACCGCTGCCTGCGTATCCGCCTCTGCCGCGGGTACCGTTGCTGTACGCGTCATCGCTTTCGCGGGCGGTATATCCGTAGTCGCCGGCCTCTTCCGTCGTGGTTGCGGCGGGTGTGGTCGATGCGGCGCAGCCGGAAAGGATCAGGGAGAATGTCAGGATCGCAACGAGGGCGATCGTCAGTTTTTGTTTCATAAGGGTGTGCCTCCTGTGTTTACTTGGTATGCTTTCATGATAAAGCGCAGTTGTGATGAAATCGTGATGGGTTCTTGAGTGTTTGACCAAGGTTTCAAGTTCCGTTTTCACAAATAAAAAAAGCGCGATTTACGCGCTTTGCTGAATCAAGATGGATGAAATTTTTATACGGAGGCGGAGTTCGCCGTCCGGCTTTCTCGCTTGACGCGGGCATAGCTGATGAGGAACAGTACCCCCGCCGTGAGCAGGGAAGCGCCAAGCCCGGTATAGAAAAACGCGATAAACGTGTTCGGCACGATGCCGGAAACCCGAAGACCGATGCCCAGCGTCATCATAAACGCCATGATCAGGTAGCTTTTCGTGTCGAAGAAGCGAAAGAAGTTCTGGCGCTCTTCCTCATATTGCAAAATACGGCCGGTGTGCTTCTTGACCATCTTTCCGAAGACAAACAGCTGAAACGCCGCGTAAACGGCGATGGATAAAAGCCCACGCCACCAGACAAAGTTTCCCTGATAAGCAATCAGCCCGATTCGGACGATATTGAAACCCGCGATTGCCCAAACGATTCCGGCAATCAGGATCAGCGTATGCTTGTTTACGTACAGCAGCTTCTTCACGTGTTTCCTCCGCGTTTAATGCATCTATCATATAAAACAGAGGGAATCTGTCAAGTGACATCGACACAATGGCGTTGGTGAGCGGAAATGGAGCGCAGGGAATTGCCGATCCTAGTTAGAGTCGCTTTCCGACATAAAAAAGCTCCCGCGCAAGCGGGAGCAAGTGGAAGCGTTTTCTTATGCTTTCTTTCGGGAATCACCCCAGAAGAAGAGCGCGACCGTACCCGGGCCGGTATGGGAACCCACCACGGTACCGACGCTGTTGATGAGCACCTTGCCGTTGAGCTTTGGGAATGTCTGCTCGACCAGTGTCGCAACTGCCTTCGCGTCGTCAAGACAGGCGGAGTTGGAGATGAAGCATTTCTGATCGTAGTCCAAGCCTTTATCCGCGTGCATCTCCATCTGCTTGACAATTTCGCGCATGACGCGCTTCTTGCCATTGATCTTAAAGCGCGGGGTCAGGTGGCCGCCGTCGTCCATGTTCATCAGCGGGTTGATGCCGAGGATGGAACCGACCACAAACGCGGTCTGCGAAATGCGCCCGCCGCGCTTATAGTGCGTCAGGTCGGTGGAGAAGAACCAGTGGTGCATATTGAGCTTATGCGCCTCGATCCACGTCGCGGCTTCCTTCAGAGAAACGCCGTTGTCACGCATATCCGCAAGCGTATCCACCATCAGGCCGTAGCCGGAGGACGCGCCGAGGGAATCGACAACGATCAACTGCCGCTCAGGATAGCGCTCCTTCAACTCATCCCGCGCGAGCAGCGCACTGGCATAGGTACCGGAAAGCCCGGAGGAGAAGGAAAGATGCAGAATGTCCTTACCCTCTTTCAAAAACGGCTCGAAAAACGCGATGAACTGCTCGGTATTCACCAGCGAGGTGGTGGGCATGGAACCCGCCGCAATGCGAGCGTAAAATTCAACAAACGGCATGCTCTGGCCCAAATCATCGGAATATTCAACGCCATCCATCGTGAAATGGAAGCAAACGTAGGGAATATTTCTCTGCTCAAAGTATTCCTTGGAGAGGTCGGCTGTGGAGCAGCAGGTCAGGACATAGGGTTGCATGATATACCTCCGGTTTATTTAGTGGGATTGTTCATCAGGACGCGCGATAGACTACGCGCGCCCGGTATTTTTTTTGAAGGGATCGATCGTTAAAACGACATGATCACGCCTTTTTCGTTGGCGTAAAGTGAGCTCAGTCCGCGCGTTGGCAGCACAAGGATTTCGGAGAAATGGTAACGCCGTTCGATCTCCGCCCTTAGTTCTTCTGCCATCGTTGGGTTATTGCAGTGGGTGATCACAAGGCTTTGGCCTGTGGTGTCGCGCCCAACATGCTCGATCGTGTCGGCAAGTTTTTTGACAACTTGCTTCCAACCCTGCACATGCGAAACAAGCGAGATGTTAACCTCACGATCCGCACCCATGATGGGGCGGATGTGCAGCGTGGAGATCAGGGTCGCGGTAATGCGATTGAGTCGCCCGTTTTTATAGAGATTGTCGATGTTGTCCAGCACGAAAAACGTGCTC
Organism: Clostridiaceae bacterium; assembly: GCA_039683525.1. Taxonomy (GTDB): domain Bacteria; phylum Bacillota; class Clostridia; order Christensenellales; family CAG-138; genus UBA7703. Next base: position 9,359 of record JBDKRF010000259.1, on the reverse strand, counting down.
ATATCCTTGATGAAACTTTCGATTTTCTGGATGATTTCGGATTTTTCCAGCCCTTGACGAATCAGATTGCGGATTTTGAGGATCAACAGCACCTCGCCCGCGGCCGCGCTGCGGGAATCGAATACATGCACCTTTGCGCCCGCTTCTTCTGCGATCTCCTTGCCGGACATCGCACTGGCGTAGGAGCCGGAGAGGCTGCTCGAGAGCGTGACGGCAAACGCGTCGTCGCTGCCAAAAGCTTCGGCATATTTTCCTGGCGAGGGTGCTGCGGAGCCGACGCGGGCTTTGCAAGCTTTCATGCGCACCATGAAGTCCGGCAGGTCCAACGTGTCGTCGTCCGTATAGGAGTCTTCGCCAAGTGTTAGCGTGAGCGGAACGCTCTTGACGCCCCACTCTTCCCTGAGCGCATTCGTCAGGTCACAGGAACTGTCGGCTACAAGTGTATATGACATATATAATTTCTCCAATTTTCTATTCGCTTGACGCGAATACACTATTTGAATTTTAACGACTTTAGTTCAAACAATATTCAATAGAACTTCAACAAATCCTCAACTCGGATTGAGATTTGTGTTGCTCTTTCCGGAGGAACAGTGGTTTTCCTCGACGAAAACGACTGCTTATGTTGCGTTTCTGCGCATAAACGGGGCAGAGCGAGCGCTGCAATCCCGTGGAATGTTGTTTTAAAACGATCAGGGATTACGCGCGATATCCGCAGAAAAAAACAGAGCTGCCATCGCTGGCTGGCTCTGCTGCAGGATTCATGTTCTGCTCACTGGCCGTTCGTCAAGCGGGCTTCGCCGGTTCATTCTTGAGGAACACGCTGATCTCCGTGCCTTTGCCTTCTTTGCTTAGCAGCTCGATCGTGCCGCCACTGAGAGAGACGATCCGCCGCACCAGCGCGAGCCCGAGCCCGCTGCCCTGGCCGGAGTGGGAGCGCTCGCCTTGATAAAACTTGTCAAATGCATGAAGCCGCGCTTCTTCGGTCATGCCGATGCCGTTGTCGCGGATGCGAACAACCACCCTGCCGTCAAAGACACCGCAGCAGATGAAGAGCGTTCCGCCGACGTGCGAAAACTTGATCGCGTTGTCGATGAGGTTGCTCCAAACTTGCGCGAGCAGGGATTTGCTGCCGTAGATCTGCGTCGCCTCCAGAGCCAGGTCGATGTTGATTTCTTTCTCTTCCCAAAGCGGCTCATAGCTGAGCAGCACGCGGCGAATCTGCTCATCCAGCATGAAGGTTTCCTGCTGAAGCACGATTTCCTGATTCTCCAACTGGGAAAGCGAGAGGATGCTCTGCGTGAGCTTGGAGAGCCTGCTGGTGTTTTCGAGGATGCGGGAGATGTAGGTCGCCTGCTCTTCCTTGCTCAGGCGCTCGTCCTGCAATAGCGTCGCATACCCTTCGATGGCGGACAGCGGGGTCTTAAACTCATGGGAAACGTTGCTGACAAAGTCGCTTCTCAGCGTCTCGGTATTGGAGAGCTCCTTGACCATGATGTTGAAACTCGTGGCGATCTCTTCGATCTCTTTTGCGATGCTCTTCTCTTCCAGACGGACGGAAAAATCCCCACGGGAAACTTTTTTTGCGGCGTCGTTGATCTTGAGGATCGGGGAGAGCATCTTTGAGCTCGTATAGGCGGCGATGCCGACGCCGATGACGGTTGTAAAGATACCCATATACGTGCTGGAGGTGACGATCGCCGTGATCGTACCGATTTTGAGTTTGAGCAGCACAAAGACGACACCGAAGGTCAGCACGGTGGACACTGCGATAATGCCAGCGATGATGACGGCAAAGATCTGAGCCACGCGCGGGCGTGCTTTGAGCTGCGGCAATTTACGCATGCTTTTTTACCGCCTTGTAACCAAGGCCGCGGATGGTGATGATCTCAAACTGTGCGGTATCCTTAAAGCGCTCTCTCAGGCGGCTGATGTGAACGTCCAGCGTGTGCGGGTCGCTCTCGGTGTCCATGCCCCAGATCTCGTCCATGATCTGCTGCTTGGTGAACACGCGGTTGGGGTTGGAGAGTAGTTTGTAGAGAATATAAAACTCCTTTTGCGGTAGCACGCTGCAATCACCTGCTATGCACACGGTCAGGTCGTCATAGCGAAGCTCCGCGTTTTCAAAACGAATCTTCTTTTCGTTGACGATCTGTGCGCGCTTTAAGAGCGCGTTGATGCGAAGGATCATCTCGTTGACATTGACGGGCTTGACCATATAATCGTCCGTCCCGGCGAGAAAGCCGCTCTGCATGTCCTCGAAGGCGTCCTTTGCTGTGATGACGAGCACGGGCAGGTTCAGTCCGTTTTGGCGCAAGCTTTTTATGAACTCTAAGCCGTTCATGTTCGGCATCATGATGTCCGTTACGATCAAATCGATATATTGTTTTTCAAGCACGTCCCAGGCTTCCACGCCATCGCGCGCTTCGTGGTAAACAAAGCCGTTTTTGGAAAGCACGGTGCAAAACAGTTCGCGCAGTGCCCGGTCGTCCTCCACGACGAGAATGTGAAACATCGTAACCCTCCTTCGACACGGGTCTAACGGATTAAATTTTCGCGCAATAGCGAATACACATAAAAATAACAGTATTACTTCAATTTCTTATCAAATTGCGTCCGCATGATCAAATAAGTTGCTGTCCTGCGGCTTCCCCGCGTAGAGCACGAGGAGACGGCCTTCCCGCACGCTGACCTCGGCAGCTTCGCCCGTTAAGGCGTTGCTGACCCCAAGCGGATTTGTGTCCGTAAGCGTCGCGTCGGTGAGTGCGTAGGCGAGCCCGCGCTCATAAACCCCTGTTGCGCGTCCACCAAAGGCAAAGACCGAGACGATGCCGCTCAGCCCCGCGCGAAAGCGCAGAGACTCGTTTTGCAGGAGCGTAATCGTCTCCTCCTGCCCGATCAGCGCAGCGTGCGCGTCGTTTTCGCGCAGGAACGCGAGGGTTTGTATGTTTGCAAGCGTGTGATCGAGCCTTCCACCGACTCCGCCGAGCAGGATAAACGCGCGATAGCCGCGTTCCAGCCCGATCCGCGCGGCGAGCATGGTGTCCGTGTCGTCCTTTTCCGCCGGATGGCGCACGACGGTCTCGTTTTGGGGAACATAACCCAGCGAATCAAAATCTCCCACGACGAGGTCCGCACGGATGCCGCCAAGCTGCGCGTAACCGCCGTCCGCCGCGATCACGAGATCGCTGCTTTGTGGTTGAAACGTATGCTGCTGCGGCAGGGCGCAGACGATATAGCACATGGGGTTGTCGTTCATTCGGGTTTCCGATCTGTCTTCCGCTGGAAAACGCATGGGTGGATTGTTTTATTTGCTGAGATGTTCTTTGTTGTATTTATACCATGTTTTTTCGTGCAAAGAAAGCGGAGAACCTGCTTGAAAACCTTAAAAAAGCGGAAATATTGCCAGAAAATCGGTGTTTTTTTCTTGTACGGTTATGATATAATAGCGTCTATGATTGATTTGCCCCGTTTCGGGAGGCGAAAGGAGAACGCGGTTGCCGGGCTTGTTTTTACGCGACGAACTCGACGCTTTCACCGCCGTAGACGTGGAAACGCCGAACCGCTATTCCCGCTCGATCTGCTCCATCGGCATTGTCCGGGTGGACGGAGAGGGAGAGCCGACACGCCTGCACTACCTCGTGAACCCCTGCGACGAGTTTGACGCGGCGAATATCGCCATCCACGGCATCCGGCCTGCGGATGTGGAGTGTGAGCCTTCGCTCTACGAGCTCTGGCCTGTGATTGAGCCGTACTTTACAGGATGCTTACTCGTTGCGCACAACGCGCTGTTCGATCTGCCGGTGATCAGAAAAGCCTTGCTGCGGGAAAACCTCTACGCCGAAAACTGGAAATATATCTGCACACTGGAGACATCCAGAAAGCATATTCCCAAAGCGACATTCGGCAGCCACAGGCTCAACGATCTCTGCGCGGGGTTGAATATTCCGCTGGAGCATCACCACAACGCGCTGGATGACGCGCTCGCGTGCGCGAGCCTATATGAGTATCTGCGCATGCGCTACAACGTAAACGAAAGAGATATTAAAGTTTATCGATAGATTCGGTAAAGACAAATAATAAATTGATTTATTCAAGGAGGAAGAGTTTTCTCCTGATCTCAACCCAAATGCTCAAAAGAGAAGCATAAAAAACTAGTTTCTTTTTTAGAACAGATACAAAATAAATGAAAAGTTTCAAGGAGGAAGAGTTTCTCAATGGACGACCCCGGGCGACCTAATAAGGACACGATCCCCAGTATACAACTGGAAGACATCGACCCTGACAAATGCTATTTCAATCCCGGCTGCGCGATGAGCCTGTACAAGCCGGAGGCGGTGGAGGAAATTCTCCATCTGCTCAACCGTCGCTTCCTGCCGACCAAGCTGCACACCACGTGCTGCCGGCACGAGCCAAATCTACCAGAAGGATCCACCATCATCAACAACTGCGCGGGCTGCGACCGCAGATTTCGCTCTCTCTATGAGGGGGTTCAAACCGTTTCCCTTTGGGAGGTATTGGACGCGATTCCCGCGCTCCCGCTGCCGACCTATGACGGCATGCAGATCTCGGTACACGACTCCTGCTCGTTTCGGAAGAAACCGCAGGTGCACACCGCCGTGAGAAGCCTTCTGGACAAGATGCACATCGAAGTGGTCGAGAGCCCCTATTCCGGATCGAAATCCGTTTGCTGCGGGGATAACTTTTATCCGCATATCTCCATTGAGGAAGTCACCGCGTTTCAGAAAAAGCGCGCCTCGCAGATGCCCTGCGACGACGTCGCGGTCTACTGCGTCTCGTGCATCAAGTCCATGGCAATCGGCGGCAAAACACCGCACCACATGCTAGATCTCGTGCTGGGCGAACCCACTGACCCGCAGGAGACGCGCATCGATGTCTATCACGAAACGCTGGATCAATACATCGAGGAGCACTGAACGCTATGCTGACGCTGGCCCGCACAAACGGGAGCGATCCCGCTTTTTGCGCGATGATCGCGGAGCTTGACGGGGAACTCAACGAGCGCTACGGCGCACAGATGGAGTTCTTCGGCCCGCACAATCACTCGGCGGATGTGCAGCACGCATTGGTGCTCCGCTGGGAGGGCGTGCCCGCCGGGTGCGGCTGCTTTAAGTCGTTTTCTGCGGATACCGTCGAGATGAAGCGCATCTTCGTGCAGCGCGCGTTTCGCGGCAAAAGGCTGGCCCGCGCGCTGATGGCGGAGCTGGAGGCTTGGGCGCACGAGGTCGGGTACACGTTTGCCGTGCTCGAAACGGGCGTGCTCCAGCCGGAGGCAATTCGCCTCTACGAGGCGGCTGGGTACACATGCATCCCAAACTATCCGCCGTATGTGGGCGTCAAAGAGAGCGTCTGTTACCGGAAGAAACTATAAAGTTCATAAGATACCAAAAAGAGCTGCCTTGATAGGGCAGTTCTTTTGCTTGTTGTGCGCGGGCGGATGATATCCGCCCCTACACACGCACCAAAAAATCTAAGTATAAATTGAATCCAAGGGTTTGCATTGCCGGAAGCCTGCAATTGCGATTGTAGGGGCGGATATCATCCGCCCGCGAGGTTCCAAATCAACCTAATATGCTGTATGGTATGCAAACTGCGTTCTAGGCAGTTTTTTGATCAGCGTTTTTTCGGATAGAACAGTTGGAGATGATCCAACGTATCGCGGTATTGCACCAAATCTTCGACGGGGAACGAAATTCCGTGGCACGGGTAGATGCGCGAAGGGTTCAAAGCAATGATCTTGTCCCAGGATTGCGCGAACTGCGGGACATTCTCAATCAGGATCGCTTGCCGCGCGGGCGCAATGACGGCGTTGCCCGCCGCGTCTCCGCAGAGCAGCTCCCGCGAATCCTCCAAATAGAGTCCGATCGAGTCCGCCGTGTGCCCCGGCAACCAGACGACGCGAATGGGCAGCCCCATCGCGAGAAATGGTTGATCTACCTCGCTGTTGAGGATGATATCGCCATCTCGTGGCGACACGGGCGGAAACGACGATTGCCGCATCATCGCGCTGAGTGCTACCCCAAAGCGCGAGGTAAAGCCCGTGCCTTCCGGCATGGCGTTTTCGCCGGAACTTAGCCGCGGCAGGCTCGCTTCGCAGGCGACGAGCTTTGCGCCGCTCTTTTGCAGCAGCTCTCCGAGGAACCCCGTGTGGTCGTTATGCGCGTGGGTCAAAAAGACGAACCGGATGTCGCTCAGTGGCGTGAGTTTGCTCAAACCTTTGGCATACGCCGAAAATGAGCCCGCATAACCGGAATCGAGCGCGATCCATCCCAGCGGCGTTTCGAGCAAATATTGCCGCAAGAAATATCCACCGATCTCGTGAATGCGTATCTGCGCGGGAGCGTGTTCCATCATCATGCGCCTCTCTTTCCAAACAAAGGATGATACACCAAAAGAATAGCACAAACATTTTCGGTGGTATAGCGTTGCGAGGGCTGTTTTCACTATCACAGGCGATTTTCACGGGTTCGTTCACAGAAAGTTCATAATTAATCCTGTCACGGAGCGGTGTGCTCACGCGTCTAATAAGCAGAACGATATCCTATGGGCGATGGTTTGTTCGCAAATCTGGTACATTTGCGATAAAACAATACCCAAGCCGATGGGATGCGGCTTCATCAGCCGTCAATCGAATTCGCCGACCGCCTGTTTTTGATCTCGATGAGAACTCTCTCTCCTCATGTGCAGAAACAGCAGCGCCCAATTACGGATTGGGTCGTCGGTGGCGATGCGCGTCGTGAGCCGCGGCATCCGGGCGGATACACAAAGGCGGGACCCCTTTGCGTGTTCGGATGCCGCGCTTACGCGATTTTTTAATCAACAGGTCGTGACTGAAAGACTCCGTTTCGTTCGCGTACACCAACTATATTTTCGACTAGAACCCCTTCCAACACTGCGGACGGATGACCAATGTGATGGAGGGGGCTTTTTATCGCACTTTCCCGAAAGAAACATGTCTGCTGCGTTTGAAACAGAATTGTGAACACTTATGAACGTGTATTGACAACTGATTTGTGTTCTTATATCTTTGAGAAAACAATTCTTAAAACTTTGAGAATGATGCGGACCAAGGCGCTCAACCACATAACACAGAGACAAGGCAGTCGCCAAAAGACCGCGCATCACAGTCACGGAGGAAAACAGATGGATACACGACTGAAAGAATCGGAATGGATCATTCTCCAGGCGCTTTGGCAGGAATCCCCGCTCGACCTGAAGGGAATTATCGCAAGCGTGCAGGCGCTGAACCCCACGGTCACCTGGGATTATAAAACTTACCATAGCTTTCTGCGCATTCTTTTGGAGAAGGGCTTGATCACGGCGCAGCGGCAGAAGAGTAGCAATCGCTATAGCCCTGCCATCACGCGGGACGAGGCGCTCTCCTGCGAAGCGGAGAGCTTGATTTCCCGGCGCAGCTATTTCGGCTCGGTGTCGAGCATCATGGTACACATGGCGCAGCAGGGGCAGCTGACGCGCGAGGAGAAGCAGGAACTGCGACTTCTTGCCGAGCAGTTATCGCGCGAAGACGAGGAGTAATCTAGCGAATCGCGCTGTATCTCATCGCGCGATGCTATGCACAATACCCAAGTGGAGGAATCATGGAACAAACCATTCTCACGCGACTTCTTGAAATACTCGTCTATAGCACGGCGATCTTCCTCATCGTTTGGCTGTTTCGAAGCGTCTTTTCCAAGCTGCTTTCGCCGCAGCTCAAGTATGCGCTCTGGTTTCTCGTTGTGCTGCGTCTTTGCATTCCCGTGACGTTTGAAAGCGGCTTGCATCTCTTCACGGTGGAAACCGCGCCCGCGTCTAGTGCGGCAAGCGCGATGCCCGCAACGCAGGAGCAAGCGGCAGGCGAAACCTCTCCGCAGGTAGCGGCACCGCAGCTGGACGGAGGCTGGGCGGACACGCAACCGCAGACGGTTGATACGGATCGTCCCGCGCTGGTCAAAGCGGTGATGCATTGGAGCTGGCAGCAGTGGCTGCTTCTCGTCTGGGCGGCGGGCTTCGCGCTGGTGCTCGGCGTGAGCGCGACGCTCATGATCCAGTTGCGCCTGCGCCTTCGCCGGCTCGGCTGCGAACCGGGCGAAAAGACCAACGCGCTCTATGAGCAGATCAAGCAGCAGATGAAGATTCGCGGGCGGGTGCCGCTCCTGCTGATGCCGGATATCACCAGCCCGGCGCTGACGGTGGAGCCGTTTCCGCGCCTACTCCTGCCGGATCGGCTGATCTTCGAGGCAAACGCGGAGAGCATGGCCTTTGCCATGGCGCATGAGCTCATGCACTACAAGCGAAAAGATTATCTCGTGTGCCTGCTCCTGTTGCTGCTGCGTGCGGTCTACTGGTTTCACCCCGTTGCATGGGCATTATTGCACCTGATGCGGCTCGATATGGAGACCGCGTGTGACTCCATGGTCGTCTCCCGGTTTGATCGTGAGCGCAAGCTGAGCTATGTGAATCTATTGCTCGCGCTGGGAGAGGAGACATCGTCCTTTTCCTTGCAGCGCAAGACGGTGACGCTTGAGCAAAAGAACTAATTGCAACTCGATTTGGAAAGTCAGGAATCCGGAAAGGCAGGAAATGGAAAATATGCCGATGAATACAGATCATCTTTTGACCCTTGGCATGGCGCTGACCACCGATAAACGGGCGATGGAGCGGCGCGTACGCGGCGTGTTTGCGCGAAAGCGGAGTGCAAAGGGCGTTCTCGCCCTCTCCGCGCTACTCGCGCTCGCTCTGGGGTTTGCCGCGTTTACGACGGCGTGCCAACCGGGGCAGCATGCGCAGAAGCTAACGCCGATTCCCACGGAACAGACGACAGCCGGCGAAAGCGAGCTTGTCTCCGGGGGAAACACCGTCGCGCCTGCCGATCAAGCGGAGAATTCCGAAGCCTATACGAAACAAAAGGCGATGGATTGGCTGAAATTCTCGCTTGGTGAGGCGAGGAAGTTTCCGGCGCCGCGTATGGAAGATATCGTATTCACCGAGCATGGCAACTGGGCCGTGCAGCAGGAATTGGATGATTCGCGGCAGGGCACCGCAGTCAATCGATTTCTGGAGATCGCAAACGCGATTTTCGTGAAATCTTATACTCCGGACGATGTTATCGCGACCTACTACACCGATCAAAGCGGCTTTCGTGCCGATCTTTGGAGGATAGATACCAAAGATGGCGTACTCTGCGGCGCTCTGGAGGCGGATACGCTTGCGTTTCTTTCGGCAGACTGCATGAACGTGCCGGGAGATGCGCTGCATCCATCGCTGGCAGATCCCGCAGATCACGCAATATCCTATGATTACTGGGGCTCGTTGAACCCGATTTCGCAGGTCGAACGCAT
>JBDKRF010000258.1:0-4644 GCA_039683525.1 Clostridiaceae bacterium | reverse complement strand
TTCAGCGATTGACATGCGGCGCGAAGACCTGTATCTTACCAACGTTGTCAAGTGCCGCCCGCCGGGCAACCGCACCCCGCTGGACGAGGAGGCGGAAGCCTGTCTTCCGATTCTTCGGATGCAATATGCGCTGATCAAACCCAAGATCGTTGTATGCCTCGGCGCCACCGCGACAAAGCATGTATACGATCCCGAGGCGAGAATTACGCGTGTGCGCGGGCAGTGGCTCAATAAGAACGGAGCGCTCTTCATCCCGACCTATCACCCTGCGGCGCTGCTGCGGGACGAGACGAAGAAGAAGGATGTCTGGCAGGATCTGCAATCGATTCAGCGGACCTATGCTACGATGCGGCAGTCAAACTAGCGACTCTTATTCAGGAATCATATGTTTTAGGATATATAAATAGTGGAAGGGCAATTTAGGAGGACTTATGTCAGGACATTCCAAGTGGGCAAACATTAAGAATAAAAAAGAAAAGACCGATTCCCAGCGCGGGAAAATCTTCACCAAGATCGGCCGAGAGATCGCAATCGCGGTCAAAGAGGGCGGCGCCGACCCGGTAAACAACAATAAGCTGCGCGACGTCATCGCCAAAGCCAAAGCAAACAACATGCCAAACGACAACATCTCCCGCTCCATTAAAAAAGCAGCAGGCGAGGGTGCCTCGGTCAATTATGAAGAGATCGTCTATGAAGGCTACGGACCAGGCAATACGGCGATCATCGTGGAAGTCGTTACCGACAACAGAAACCGCACCGCGGCGGAGATGCGCCATATCTTTGACAAAAGCGGCGGAAACCTCGGCAACAGTGGCTGCGTCGGCTGGATGTTTGATAAAAAAGGCGTTATCGTCATTGAGCGCACCGCGCTGATGGATGAGGACGAGGTCATGATGCAGGCGCTGGATGCTGGCGCGGCAGACTTTGTAGCGCAGGACGACGCGTTTGAAATCTTCACCGATCCCTTAGAGTTTTCGCGTGTTCGCGAGGCACTGGAAGCCGCGGGATATGAATTTATCTCGGCGGAAGTGCAGATGATTCCGCAGAACACCGTCAATATCTCTGATCCGGAGACGATTGAAAAGGTGGAGCGCTTCCTGGAGAAGCTCGACGACAATGACGACGTTCAGGAGTTCTTCCACAACGGCATCCTGCCCGAGGATGAGGAAGAATAAGGAATTCCTGCGCCGCAGATTGTTCACAACATGGCTACAACAACGCCTTGCGCATCCCCTGCGGGGACTGGTTACGCGGTTGCGGGGGTTCATGTGCTTGGTATAAAATAGAAACATACAGAAAAAGGAGGCGTAACGTATGGCAGCGGAAATGTCTACAACCCTTGGAAAGATCACGATTGCGGACGACCTGATCGCCAGCATCGCGGGTTTTGCGGCTGTGGAAAACGTCGGCATCGTCGGTATGAATTCGAAGACTGCAGGCGACTCGTTCATCGAACTGTTCGGAAAAGATAATATGCGCCGTGGCGTCAAGGTTACGATCGTATCGCCCGATGTGATTGACATTGATTTGTATGTCACGCTCGAGTATGGCGTATCTTTGCCCGCAGTGGCGCAGAATGCCAAGAGCAACGTGAAATATCGGGTGGAAGAGATGACTGGCATCACAGTTCACGCCGTCAACGTCCACGTTGAAAACATTCGCGTATAACGCTGTTCGGCTCTTGGGATCCGAACACTTCGGAGGGAAAATTGGATAAAAATATGAAAATCGGCGGTGCTCAGCTGCGCGATATGGTCATCGCAGGCGCAGCATTGCTGGAGAAGAACAAAGCGACTATCGACGCTTTGAATGTGTTCCCTGTCCCCGATGGCGACACGGGCACCAATATGTCTATGACCATGCAGAGCGCGGTGCATGAAATTCGCGCCCTGCCGGAGAGCGCTACCGCAACGCAGGTGGCGGACGCGTTGAGTATGGGCGCGCTCAAAGGCGCGCGCGGCAACAGCGGCGTGATTCTCTCCCAGCTCTTTCGCGGATTCTCCCGCGCGTTTAAGGGCGCGGAGTTCATCGATGCAGAGCTGCTCTCTGCCGCGCTGACCAAGGGCAGTGAGGCTGCTTATAAAGCCGTCATGAAGCCCAAGGAAGGCACCATCCTCACCGTTTCCCGCGTGATTGCGGAAAATGTGGCGAGCCTTCAGCAGCAGGGCGCAAACGTCTATCGCTTGATGGACGAAATGCTCACCAGCGGCGAAAAAGCGCTTGCGGATACGCCGAATCTGCTGCCTGTGCTCAAAGAGGCAGGCGTGGTCGACTCCGGCGGAAAAGGGCTGCTCACGATCTACAAAGGCTTCAAGCTCTCGCTGGACGGCGAAGAGATTGAAAGCTATGAGGAGCTCGTACCCGAACAGCCGACGCAGGAAATGCTCAATTTGGACAGTTTCTCCGGCGAAAACATTACGTACGGTTATTGCACGGAATTTTTCATTGTTCATCTCTCGCCGGAGACGGACGAAAAGGAGATTGAGAGTTTCCGCAACCACCTTGAGCGCCTGGGTGATTCCGTCGTCGTGGCAAACGATGCGGACATGATCAAGGTACATGTGCACTCCAATTCTCCCGGCAAGGTGCTTCAAATGGCGCTGCGTCTGGGCGAGCTGGACAAGCTCAAGATCGAGAACATGCGTGAGCAGAACCGCGAACTCATGGCGGAGCGCAAGCGCAACGAAAAGGAATTCGGCCTGCTTGCCGTCAGCACAGGTGACGGGATTGACGAGCTCTTCCGCGCACTCGCGGTGGACGCGCTGATTTCCGGCGGACAGACGATGAACCCCAGCATTGACACGATCGCCTCCGCGATCAATAAGATCAACGCGAGAAACGTGTTTGTGCTGCCCAACAACAGCAATATCATCCTTGCGGCTCAGCAGGCGACGGAGCTGGCGAAAAAAGGCGTCGTGCTGATTCCCACCAAGACGATTCCGCAGGGAATTGCGGCCTGCATGGCATACTCGAAGGACGCGACCATCGCGGAAAACGAGCAGGCGATGAAGGACGCGATTGCGGACGTCATCAGTGGCTCGGTCACCTATGCCGTGCGCGACACGACGTTTGAAGGCAACACGGTGAAAAAGGGCGACATCATCGGCCTCGTCAACAACCACCTCTCCGTGTCCGGCAAGACGGTGGAAGAGGCGACAGGTGCGCTTGTGCGCAAGATGATTGCCGAGCATGGCGACGACGCCTGCACCGTGACCCTCTATTTTGGCGAGGGACAGACGGAGGAGAACGCGCAGGCGATTGCGGATCAATTGCAGGCGGAGTTTGAGAACGCCGAATTCATGGTGCTTGCGGGCGGTCAGCCGCTGTATTACTACTACGTCGCGGTTCAATAAGAAGCCGCGATAGAAGAAAGCCGAACAGCCGGCGACGGAACGACGTGTTCCCGTCGTCGGCTGTTTTTCGAAAGCAGATTATGAAGTGCGGGGATCATAGGAGAGAATGCTGGATATCCCACTGACAAGCGTAAAAGGCATCGGGCCGAAGCGCGCGGAGCTGTTTTCTCAGCTCGGTGTACATTCGGTTGGAGATTTACTTTATCGCCTACCGCGGGATTATCTGGATTACACGAAAGCGACGCCGATCTCCCAGCTGTTCAACGGGCAAAACGCGGCGGTGCAGGTTCGCATCAGTGGGGCAACACGCTTCTTTCGCACAAAGGGGATGACCATTCTCTCCGCACCCGCGCAGGACGAGACGGGAAAGATCACGCTCAAGTGGTTCAATCAACCCTACCGCAGCTCCCAACTTCAAATCGGTGAAATCGTCTATGCCAGCGGGCGTGTTATGAAAAAGAACGGCGTGTCGCTCCTGAACCCTGCGCTCTCACAGGCTCTGCCCGGCATCGTGCCCGTGTATCCGACCGTGAAGGGCGTGAATCAGCGCGCCTGGCGGGACAGCATCACAGCCGCTCTGGAGAGCGTTTGGGACAAGATACCGGAGCCGTTGCCGCGATCGATCCTGGAGCGGTATTCGCTCGTTCCGCTCGCGCTCGCGCTTCGCCACGCGCATCTGCCGTTTAGTCGCGAGGCGCTGGAGATGGCGCGAAAGCGGTTGGACTTTGAAAACACACTGCTCTACTTCATCATACTAGAGCTGCAAAAAGCGGAGCGCCTGCGTCAAAACGGGTTTTCGTTTGATACCAGCGGCGTGCTGGAGCGCTTTACGAGACAGCTTTCGTTTTCACTCACGCGAGCCCAATTGCGCGTTTTGGAAGAAATCGGAATCGATATGAGAAAGCCCGTGCCCATGAACCGACTCTTGCAGGGCGACGTTGGTTCCGGCAAGACGGCGGTTGCGATGTACGCCCTCTGCGTCGCCGCAGCAAACGGCAAGCAGGGCGCGCTGCTCGCGCCGACCGAAATCTTGGCAGAACAGCACGCGCAGAATTTCGGCGAGATCTTCGGTGAGACGGTCGTGCTGCTCAAAGGCAGCATGAAGAAGAAACAGCGGGACGAAGCGCTGGAGAAGATTGCAAACGGCAGCGCGCTGTTTGTGGTCGGCACACACGCGCTGCTGTCGCAAGACGTCCGCTTCTGCGATCTTGGGTGCATCGTGACCGATGAACAGCATCGGTTTGGCGTGCGTCAGCGCGCGGCGATGTTGGAAAAAGGCACGCGGCCGGAC
>JBDKRF010000257.1:0-1717 GCA_039683525.1 Clostridiaceae bacterium | reverse complement strand
TCATGGGACTACATATCCAAGCTGATTACTAACATTGATGGTAAGGTCGCCAGCGGTTCGAGCGCTGTTTGGAAGAGCGTTGCCGACGGCGAAATGATCGTGGGCCTCACCTACGAAGAAGCCGCCTTTAACCTTGTACGCGACGGAGCCCCCGTGCAGATCGTCTACCCCGAAGAGGGCACCTTCTTCTCCCCCACACCCGTAGCGATCATCAAGAACGGCCCGAATAACGAGAACGCTAAGCTCTTTGTCGATTTTCTGATCAGCAAGGAAGGCCAGGAGGCCATCGCGGCCATGGGCAGCAGCCGCCCCGTACGTGACGACGTGCAGCTGCACGAATCCATCGCACCCAACTCCGAGATCTACTCCGTTACCGTGGACGAAGCCTACATGTATACGATTGTCGATACCATCAAGGAGACCTATCAGGATCTCTTCGCGGATCTGTTTCCAGGTTAACATCGGGCGCTGAGGCACTGAGTGAGTTTTTGAAGAACTCCCTCCATCGCCCTTCCCATGCCGAGGTTTGGCGCTCAAAACGGCGAGTTTCGCCTATCTGCTGAGCGCCAGGTATTGATTCCCAAGGCGTTCGGGAATTCACTTTCCGAACGCCTTTCGCTTCCAGCTTTGCGGAGCGGAAGATCTTTTGTCGGCAAGCCGACGAGTCGGCTTTGCCGGCGATCTGAACGACTGGAGACTGAAAATGAGCAAAATCAGCATTGTCAACGCTGTTAAGCGCTACGGCGACAACACCGTCATCCCGGGGCTCACGCTTGATATCAAGGAGGGTGAATTCTTTACACTGCTTGGCCCGTCCGGCTGCGGCAAGACGACCCTTTTGCGCATGATTGCCGGCTTTAACTCCATAGAGGGCGGCGACTTCTATTTCAACGACACCCGAATTAACGACATAGACCCGAGCAAGCGCAACATCGGTATGGTTTTTCAAAACTACGCGATCTTCCCGCATCTCACCGTGCGGCAGAATGTCGCCTATGGGCTAAAAAATCGCAAGGTGCCAAAGAACATCATCCAGACGGAGACCGACCGCTTTCTAAAGATGATGCAGATCGACGGCTTTGCCGACCGGCTTCCGGATAAGCTCTCCGGAGGGCAGCAGCAGCGCGTGGCGCTGGCTCGCGCGCTCGTCATCAAGCCCGATGTGCTGCTGATGGACGAACCGCTCTCGAACCTTGATGCAAAGCTCAGGCTCGAGATGCGCGTTGCCATACGTGAAATCCAGCGCGAAGTCGGCATTACGACCGTGTATGTCACGCACGATCAGGAGGAAGCCATGTCGATCAGCGACGTCATCGCCGTCATGGACGGCGGCCTCATACAGCATATCGGCACCCCGCGAGAAATCTATCAGCGCCCGAACAACGAATTTGTGGCGACCTTTATCGGACGGACGAATATGCTCACGGCGGCGCTCGAAAACGGCGCGCTGCGCTTTAGCAACGGCAGTGTCTTCTCCTACGACTCGTGGAGGGGCTTCGAAAGCGGCGAGGTGCGCGTGGCCGTGCGGCCCGAGGAATTTTCTATCGGGGACGAACAGAGCGGCGCCCTCGGGGGCACCGTTGTAGACATCGTGTACCTCGGGCTCAACACGCACTACTTAATCGACTTAGATGCCGGTGGGCGCGTCGAGGTCATAAGGGAGTCGGTCATAAGCGATCCGATCCGGCGGGGCGGGCGCGTCTGCCTCAACATAAAC
>JBDKRF010000256.1:0-7096 GCA_039683525.1 Clostridiaceae bacterium | reverse complement strand
GTTACCAGCAACGCAAGCAGTACGAGAACGATGATGATGACGACTGTCGCAAAGGCGTTTCCGCCTCTGTCTTCGCGGTTGTGTTTGTTTTGGTGGTCCGATGTGTAATAGCCGTTATGTTCCATATTTTTTTCCTCCGTCTGAAGTCGAGCGTTTCGGTACCGGCGCACGCTTGAGCGTAAACGTAAACGTGCTGCCTTTCCCTTTCGCGCTCTTGAGCGTGATGGTTTGATTGTGTTGGTCGATGATGCGCTTTACGATGGACAAACCAAGGCCCGTTCCGCTCTGTTTTGTCGGGGTATGCGCCTTCTCTACTTTATAAAAGCGGTCGAATACATGCGGGATATCCTCTTCCGGAATACCCTGGCCGGAGTCCTGAATGCTGACGTAGATCTCGCGCCGCATCGCGTAGGTCGCAATGCGCAGCTTGGTATCGTCCGGCGAGTATTTGATCGCGTTGTCGATGATGTTGCGAAGCACCTGCGAAATCTGCGCGCTGTCCGCCTCTACATAATACTGCTCCTGCGCAAACTTGACATCTACTTCCATGTGATGCTCGTAGATGCGCGCCTCAAATGTGATCAATGTCCTTCGAATGAGCTCGTTGATGTCGAAGATTTCCAGCTTCAGCGCCGTCTTGCCGCTCTCGATGCGTGCGAGATCCAATAAGTCATTGACCATGCCCGCCATGCGCCGCGTCTCCGAAAGAACGATGCCGATGTATTTCTCGTGTTCCTCCGGGCCGATCGTGCCGTCCTGCATGGCCTCCAGAAAGCCTTTCATGCTGGTCAACGGGCTTCTGAGTTCGTGGCTGACGTTGGCGACGAAGCTTCTGCGCGTCGCCTCCAGATCCTTCAGCTGATCCGCCATGTTGTTGAAGCTCACGGCAAGCTGCGTTGCCTCTTCTACACTGCTGGTCGGGATGCGGATGTTATAGTCTCCCTTGGCGTATTTTTGAACGATCTCGTTGATCTCCATAAACGGCTTTGTCAGCCTGTTTGTGGTGTAGTAAACGACGATGACGCAGATGAGAACCGCGATGAGACACACCAGCATCACTTCGGCGTATGCCATGCTGATTGCGCCGCGTGCTTCCGTCACATCGATGTAAAAGCGCACCACATGCGTCGCAACGCCGTCGATGAAGACGGGCTTTGTGCCCGCCAGCATCTGAAAACTACCCTTCAATTGCGTAAAACGCACGCTGCTCGCGTCCAAATCGGAGACAGCGTTCAGCATGCGTGATATCTCTTCCTCCGAGTAGTGTACGGTCATAATCTCGTCCCACTTCGAGCCGGAGGCATATTGCGCCATGGCGCCGTCAACGGAGATGATTTGAATCAGCCCGTCGTAGTGCCTTGCGATTGTGTTGAGTTCGAGCAGCGCTGCGTTTTCACCCGCGATGGAACTCTTTGTGTTAAAGTACAGTTCGGTAACAATGCTGATCTCGTTGGCGATATTCTGTTTTTCCCGCCGCATGACAAAGCCGGATATCAACGCCCCGACAATTACGCCGGAGAGAAGCAGCAGCCCGATCGTTACGCCCATATAGGTTGCCAGCATCCGGGAAAAGAGCGTTCTGAGAAAGTCCTTGCGCATCTTACCGCATCACTTCTGTTCGAATTTATACCCTACGCCCCATACGGTACGGAGCTCCCATTCATGATCATCGCCAAGCTTCTCGCGGATGCGCTTGACATGCACGTCCACCGTGCGCGAATCTCCGAAAAAGTCAAATCCCCAAACCTGTTCGAGGAGCTGTTCTCTCGTAAACACCTTGCCGGTGTGACTCGCGAGGAAGTAGAGCAGCTCGATTTCCTTCGGTGGCATTTCCAGCTGTCGCCCATCCAGCGTGACCGCATAGTTTTCCAGTGAAACGGTCAGACCCGGAAGCGCAATCGTTCGCGCTGGCTCCGAAGGTGTGCTGCGCCGTAGAACCGCCTTGATGCGCGCGATGAGTTCCTTTGCATCGAAGGGTTTGCTGATGTAGTCATCCGCGCCGAGCTCAAGTCCCTGTACGCGATCACCCGTGTCTCCCTTGGCAGTGAGCATGATGACCGGTGTTTCGCTTTCCATGCGGATATCGTGCAGTACCGCCCAGCCATCGCGCCCGGGCAGCATGATATCCAGCACAACAAGCGAGGGCTTGGTCTCGTGAAACGCCGCCAGCGCGGAGGTTCCGTCCGCGCAGGTATACACCTGAAACCCGGCTTTCTTGAGATATAGCTCTATGATGGCGAGAATATTTCTGTCGTCATCTATGACCAGAATGGTATTGTTTTCCATCCGATCACCTCCGTACTTGATAGGAAAATGCAAGCGTTTCTGATCTGTATCTCACATTTGGGTAAAGTATAACAGAGATTAGTGACTTTGTCCAACGCGGCAAAAAATTGTCACACAAACGCCGCAAGCGATTGTTATTTGCGGCGTTTGTATAGACGTTTCGAGGGAAAATCCCCCATTTGAATCCGATTTTACGACTTCAGCGTGACCACCGTCACCCCCGCGTCTCCTTCGCCATATGCGCCGATGCGATAGGTCTTGACCCGCGGATGATTCTTGAGATATTGCTGCACGCCGGTTCTCAGCGCGCCCGTTCCCTTGCCGTGTACGACATAGAACTCATGCACGCCCGTGATCAGCGCGTTGTCGATGAAGCGATCCAGCTCCAGGCATGCGTCGTCCACCATGTTCCCGCGCAGGTCGATGGAGAGCGCGCTGCCGCGATCCTGTGAGATCGACACCTTTGCCGAGGTCTGCTGCGGTTTCTTCTTTTGTTCCACGGGACGGATATCGTTGATCGAAACGCTGAGTTTCATGACGCCTGCCTGCACGAGCACCTCGCCCTTTGCATCCACGGGCTTGAGCACGGTCGCCTCCTGCCCCAGCGTGATGAGCTTGACGCGCTCACCGGGATGTACGCTTGCCGGCGCTTCTCCCGCCGTATCGCGCTGAATCGCCTGCTCATAGAGGCGCTCTTCGGTTTTGCGCATGGCGTCGCGGGAAGTCTGCACCGCGCGCTCCAGTTGCTTTTGATCGATGTTTTCAATCGAACGCAGCTGCACGATGAGCTTGTCCATATCCTGGCGAGTCTCCTGCACCATCCTGCGCGCATCCTCGCGCGCCTTCTGGCGCAACAGTGTCTTTTCGTCTTCGAGTTTCTTTTTCTCTTTGTCGAGCTCCGTCTTGATCTTCTCGGTCTCGATGCGGGTTTTATAGATCGCCTCTTTGTCGTTTTCGGCGGATCTTCTCGCCTGTTCCGCTTCGGAGAGCACGGTTTCAAACGCGACATCCTTCTTCTGCAAAAAGTCCTGCGCGCGGTCGATCACGGCGTCGCTCAGCCCCAGCCTGCGGGAGATTTCAAACGCGTTACTCTTGCCGGGGATTCCGATGAAAAGACGGTAGGTCGGGCAAAGCCTATCTACGTCAAACTCCATCGATGCGTTTTGCATGCCCGCGTGCATCAGCGCAAATGCCTTGATCTCGCTGTAGTGTGTGGTAGCGACCGTCAGCGTGTTGCGATCATACAGGCTTTCGAGAATCGCCTGCGCCAGCGCCGCACCCTCGACCGGGTCGGTGCCCGCGCCTAATTCATCCAGCAGCACGAGCGAACGCCCGTCCGCCTCGGAAAGAATGCGCACGGTGTTCGTCATGTGCGAAGAGAAGGTGGAAAGCGATTGCTCGATGGACTGCTCGTCGCCGATATCCGCAAAGACGTTATCAAATGTCGAGAGCTCTGTCCCCTCATCTGCGGGGATAAACATGCCGCTCATCGCCATCAGTGAAAACAGGCCGACCGTCTTGAGCGTGACCGTCTTGCCGCCTGTGTTCGGTCCGGTGATGATCAGCGTGCGGAAGGTTTCGCCCAGCCAGATATCGACCGGAACCACGCGATCCCTCGCAATCAGCGGATGCCGACCGCGCACGATGCGGATGCGTCCCGCTTCGTTGAGCTTGGGCCGCACGGCGCGAAAATCCCGCGCCATGATCGCGCGCGCGAAAATCACGTCCAGCGCACCCATGACGTTGCAACTCATGTGAATTTCGTCCGCAAAGGGTTCAATCATCGCGGTCAGTCCGGAGAGAATCCGCTCGATCTCGTTTTTCTCGTCGATGAGCAGCCGCTTGTTCTCGTTGCCGAGCTCGACCACCGCGGAGGGTTCGATAAACAACGTCGCTCCGCTGCTGCTTTGGTCGTGTACCAGTCCCGGCACCTGTGAGCGGCACTCCGCTTTGACGGGCAGCACATAGCGCCCGTTTCGGATCGTGATAACCGCCTCTTGAAGATATTTTTGTGTGGTTATACTCTTGAGCATGCTATTGAGCTTTTCGCGGACGCGTTCACCGACGATCTTCATCTGTCTGCGGATGCGGTTGAGCTCTGCAGAGGCGTTGTCGGAGATTTCATCCTCCTCAAGGATGCAGCGTGCGATCTCCTCCTCAGCCGAGCGATGCGAGGTCAGCCGGTTTGCGAGGTTGCAAAGCAGGCTGTTCTCGTCTCCGGTTTGCAGCACGTCCTTCGCCTCTCTGGCGGCGCGCATCGCTTGCGCTATGGCAAGCAGTTCCCGCGTGCTTAAAAAGAGCGACGCATGCATCCTCCCTACCAGTTCGCGCACATCCGGAAAGCCGGAGATCGGCGTTCTGCCGGTTCGCGTATAGATGCTCTCCGCCTCCCATGTTTGCTCTTGCAGCGTCTCAGACTCCTTCAGCGTGGTGGCAGGGCGCAGCTTTTGCGCAAACTCAAGTCCAACCTCGCTTGCCAGATGCTGCTTTAGGATGGCGAGGATCTTATCGTATTCCAGTGTGGTATAAGTTTTTTCCAGTATCATAGTTCCCCCAATAGGATGTCGTGTGTGCAGGCTATTCTTATTATAAAACACCTGCTGTAAAAGAGAAGTTTCTTCTTTCGTTCTTGTCCTTATATTTCGTTAAAAACAGAAGAAAAGCCCCGTCTCGATCGATCGTGACGGGGCAAACAGATATCCGGGTTCAGCGAATCTCTTTGAGATATTCGCCAATGCGGCGCATCGCTTCTTCGATGTGTTCCATCGAAGTGGCGTAGCAACACCGAATATGCCCCTCGCCCGCCGCGCCAAACGCGCTGCCGGGAACGGTAACAACCTTTTTGCCCGCGAGCAGCCCATCGCAGAACGGCTCGCTCATCATTCCCGTCGATCGAATCGACGGGAAGACATAGAACGCGCCTTCCGGCTCGTTGCACTCCAAGCCATACGAATTGAACGCGTCGATGATATACCGACGACGCGATTCGTATTCGTTGATCATGTAGCGCGTATCCGCAAAGTCGTCCGCAAAGCCCTGCTCCAGCGCGGCAATGCCGGCCCACTGTGCGGGCGTCGGCGCGCAGAGCATCATGAGCTGATGCACCTTGCGCATTGCGGCGATGATCTCCGCGGGACCTACCGCATAGCCGAGGCGCCAGCCTGTCATAGAAAACGCTTTCGAAAAGCCGTTGAGCACGATGGTGCGCTCCCGCATGCCGGGCAGCGCTGCAAAAGAAACGTGGTGCTTACCGTTGAAGGTCAGCTCCGCATAGATTTCGTCCGTGACCACGAGGATATCCGTGCCGCGCACGACATCCGCAATTGCTTCCAGATCCGCTTTTTCCATGATCGCGCCCGTCGGATTCGTCGGGAACGCGATGAGGATCGCTTTCGTCTTGGGCGTGATGGCGGCCTTGACGGCCTCTGCGCTCAGGCGGAATTTGTCCTCGTGACGCGTCACAACGCCAACCGCTTTTCCGCCCGCAAGCTCAATCGCCGGAGCATAGGAAACATAGCACGGCTCGTGATAAATCACCTCGTCGCCGGGATTCAAGACCGAGCGCATGGCAAGATCGATCGCCTGGCTCGCGCCCACGGTGATGAGCACGTTTTCGATGGAATCATAGCCTTTGATGTCGTATTTTTCGTCAAGGAATCGCAGGATCAGCTCCCGCAGATGCGGATCGCCGGAGTTAGAGGAATACGGTACGCGCTCCGTCTTGAGCCGCTCTGCCACATATTTGCGGATGCGGTCGGGCGTCGGAAAATCCGGCTCGCCAACACCGAGGCTGATGTGCGAATCATCCAACAGATCGAAATATTTACGAATACCCGAAGGCGGAATGCGGCGCACGCAATCCGAAATCAAACTCTGATAATCCATAGCCACCTCAAAACAGTATCTGTCAATTTGGTCGTTCTTTCCGAAAACACTCCTCAAAATGCATACGCTTTTATGCATGTCATTTTGCGAGAGTATTCCTACTATAACATGAACGCTTTTGACCGTCAAACAGAATTGCTTCGCAAAAAACAGCCAATTCTTATCGAAATCACTTCTTTATTCGTCGATCGGCCTTCGCATGTATTTTAGTTCATTGCGATATCACCGAGCATGGTGCCATACCGCTCACTCGCGAGTTCGATCAGTCGTGCGCTCTCTTCCCCGCTGCAAGTTAATATCTCGCGTGCGGCACGGGAAGCCTGCTCTAATAGCTTTGCATCCATTGCACCCGCCAGCAGTCCCGCGTCGTCGTCGCCGTGTTGTCTCGTGCCGATGAAGTCGCCAGGCCCGCGCAGCATCAAATCCTTTTGTGCGATCTCGAAGCCATCGTTGGTTTGCGTCATGGTCAGCATACGCTCGTTCTCCTGCTGACCCTCAACACCATAGAGCAGAAAGCAATACGCTTGCTTCGCGCTTCTACCGACTCTGCCGCGCAGTTGGTGCAGCTGCGAGAGTCCGAATCGCTCCGCTCCCTCAATCGCCATGATACAGGCGTTGGGTACGTGTACGCCGACCTCGATCACCGTTGTCGTCACGAGCACATCGATCTCTCCCGCGCGAAAGGCACGCATTACGCGCTCTTTCTCCGCCTCTTTCATCTGCCCGTGAAGCTTGCCGATCTTTGTCTCCGTCAGCTTCTTCTTGAGTTCGGTATACAGCGCGTCCACACTCGGGCACTCGATTGTGTCGCTCTCCTCGATTGCAGGGCAAACGACATAGCTCTGCACGCCGTCCTTTGCCTGAGCAGCGATATAAGCGTACATATCGTCGCGCTTGCTTGCGGGGATTACGCTGGTCTTGATCG
>JBDKRF010000255.1:0-5574 GCA_039683525.1 Clostridiaceae bacterium | reverse complement strand
CCTCTTTGTTTTTATTGAGGTATTGCACAAACGAGACGATACCGCCTTCATAGCAGAAGGACTTCACGTGCGCGGGGGTTTCGCGCTCGTCGGTGACGGAGATGCGCACACCCGCGTTGAGGAACGCGAGCTCCCGAAAGCGGCTGCTCATCGTGTCGAAGACAAAGTTGACCTCGTCGAAGATCGTATGATCCGGCAGGAACGTGATGATCGTGCCGGTGTCGCCCGCTTCGATGTCGTGCTCAATATGCACTTCGTTGATCGGTTCGCCGCGGATGAACTCCTGCACATAGGCGTGACCGTCGCGGTGAATCTCCGCGCGTAGAGTTTCCGAGAGCGCATTGACGCAGCTCACGCCGACGCCATGGAGACCGCCGGAGACCTTGTAGCCTCCGCCGCCGAACTTGCCGCCCGCGTGAAGCATCGTCAGCGCCACGGTGAGGGCGTCCTTGCCCGTTTTCTCGTGCAAGCCGACAGGAATGCCGCGGCCGTTGTCGACGACGGATACGGAGTTATCCGTATGGATGATGATCTCGATGTGCGTGCAGTAGCCCGCCAGCGCTTCGTCGATGGAGTTATCGACTACCTCGGTGACGAGGTGATGCAGGCCGCGCGTGTCCGTCGAGCCGATGTACATGCCCGGGCGGCGGCGAACCGCCTCCAGCCCTTCCAGCACCTGGATTTGAGACGCATCATATTGTTCTTTGTTGGGTAGTTCCATGTTGTGCTTCCTCTCTGTCTCGCAGCGCAATCGCCGTAACGGACTTGCGCATCCATTCGTTCTCTTTTTATAAAACCTGCCGCGAAGCGGCTAAAAAACTATTTTAATATTTTTCCCTTTACCCTTGATCCGCTTCGGAGATGGTCAGTACCGCGATCTCGTTGAGGTATTCCCTGCCGATTTCGCTCTTCCAGCGCTTCTCCAGCGTCGCAACCGCAATGTGGGAGGCAACGACGCGCTCCTTGCCGCGCTCCTTGAGCACGACGTAGGATTTCGTCTTCCCGGCGCAAGGGGTCAGCCTTCGCTCCTTGCGCGCCTTTTCGATGAACGCGCGGGTCGACGGCATCATGCCCGTTTCGTTGAGCACGAATAAGACTTTATCCAGCGGAACGCTCACGTCCGCACCGATATGCAGCTGCATGTTTTCGTCTCCCTCTCGTTACAGCTCGACCACGCGGCGGTTTGCCACCTGATAGACCTGCATCTGCTCCACACCCGCCGCCGCGACCTCCTCGAGGTGCGTACACGATAAAAACGTCTGGCAGTCCTGCGCGGCGATGAGCAGCATCTTCTGCCGGTTGCGATCGAGCTCGGAGAATACGTCGTCCAGCAGCAGAATCGGAGAATCCTCCTTCTCCTGCCGAAGAATCTCCAGCTGCGCGAGCTTGAGGCTCAGCACCGTCGTGCGCTGCTGTCCCTGCGAGCCGTAGACGCGGACATCCGTTCCGCTGACCTTCAGGCCAAGATCGTCCCGATGCGGGCCTACCGACGTGCTTCCGCGGTAGACGTCCCGATCGGCCGTGTCCGAGAGCGCGAGACGCAATGTTTTCGCCAGATCGCTCGAAGCCTGCGGGGAAACGTTTGGCTCATATTCGACCACTAACGTCTCCGCCCCGTCGGAGAGGGTTTCGTGCTGCTCCGATGCGATCACGCTCAGGCGATCGACCAGCTCCGTGCGGTTGATGATGATGGAGGCGCCGAGAACGGCAAGCTGCTCGTCCCAGCTCTCCAGCGCGTCGTAGTCCAGCCCGTCCGGGTCTTTGAGCAGCGCGTTTCGCTGTTTGAGCGCATTGTTGTATTGCTGAAGGGTGTAATAGTACGATGGCCGCAGCTGCGAAATCGCCATGTCGAGAAAGCGCCTGCGCTCGCCGGGGCCGTCCTTCACGAGGGAAAGGTCTTCGGGAGCGAACATGACCACGTTGAGGCAGCCAAGCAGCTCGCCGGAGCGGGAGAGCGGAGCGCCGTCGATGGTGAACTTCTTGCGCTCGCCGGGAAAGAGCTTGCAGTCGATTCTGCGCGGGCCGCCGCGGGTATCGACATCGACCGCAACGCTGGCGAAGAGCTCGCCCGCGCGCACCATCTCGCCATCACGCACCGTGCGGTGGCTTCTGCCGAGAGAGCATAAAAAGAGCGACTCCAGCACGTTGGTCTTGCCCGCGGCATTTTCACCCGTCAACACACAAAGGCCCGCATCCGGGCGCATGGAGAGAGACGGATAATTCCTGAAATTGACGAGCCGTAGACCGGTGACGCGCATAGAAACGCTGCTCAAACTTCCCCTAATTTATTCCGTATCAGTATACCACGTTTTACCCATACTGTATATATATTATAGAATAGAACTGCCGTTTTTTGGTGGATTTGTATGGTTTTATGCAGGATAAATACGCCTTTTTGCCGCTTTCTCAAGCGCTGACACATCAGGCATTGCTCGCCGCAGTTTTTCTTCAAAAAAACAGCCGGAAAGACGGGAAAATCCGTCTTCCGGCTGCTTTGTTTTGTTTCGTTTAAGGAAAAATTTACGAGAGCAAATCTCCCTGATGCGCGACGAGCGTTGCGTCGAACACGCCGGGCACGCGCAGGAACTTATCGACGAAGTCGGTGTCGCTCTCACGGATGCGCAGCTCGATGGTGAGCTCAATGCCGTCATGCTGGACGGTCTTGCTCTTGATGTGCGCCTTTGGCAGCTGACGGATCAAGCCCTTGATCTGCTGGCTCGCGCGGTCGTCAAAGTGCAGAATGAGCAGGTACGGCATGGTGCTGCTGCCCTTGAACGAGGTGATGATGACCATGATCACGCCGATGACCAGCGCACCGATGAGGCCGACATCCACAAACCCTGCGCCCAGTGCAAGACCTTCGCCCACCGCCCAGAACATATAGACCGTGTCGATCGGGTCCTTGATCGCCGTTCTGAAACGCACGATGGACAGCGCGCCGACCATGCCCAGAGAGAGCGTGAGGTTGGAGCTGATGAGCATGATAACCATCGCTGACACCATGGTCAGCAGAATCAGGCTCAGGTTAAACGAGCGCGAGTACACAACCCCTGCGAACGTCTTTTTGTAGATAAAATACAGGAATGCTCCGATACCCAGTGCAATGACCAGCGTCAGGATCACCTGCAGGGGATTGAGCGTGCTCGAGAACAGATCCTTGATGTTGAATGCATTGGTCAGGGACTCCCCCTCCGCGCGCAGAAAATGGTTCATACGTTACCTCCTAAACATCATCCTGATGAAAAAATCTTTATTGAAACCCCTTGGGGGAAATCTATTGTCCTGCGCCCCGGCGCGAAAACACGTTAAAACTCGTATTGGCGGCAGAAGACATATTTGCTGGCCGCCGTGCGCTCCGCGGCACCAAGCGTCAGGAGCTCCTGCACATACTGCGGGAGGCTTTCGTTGAACTTCACCTCGAGGATCATGCAGTTTCTCAGATCCCATATGGGATAGGTGATCACGTTCGGGTTGAACAAGTCGGTGTTACGCATGGCGGTTCGGATGTTTTTGTCAAACGTGATGCGCACATCCTCCGCGGGAAAGACATAGGGTTCCCGCGTGTAGTCCACCAGTACCTTGGGACGCAGGTGGTTCGAAAGAAAAATGCCATAAAACTGCATCGCAAACGGGCTGTCGTTGTGCTTGAGGCAATTGAGATTGCCGCGCACGATCTCGTCGCAATCCTGTCTCGAAAGAGAGACGCTGTCCTTCTTGATGTATTGCCCCTCTTTGTGCTTGCGCTCAAGCTTGATCGCGTCATCCTGCATGTTGTAGATGCGGATGCGGAACTTATCGCGCGAGCCTACGCCGCTGGATTTTTCCCAGAGCGCGGTGTCAAACGGATCGTCAAAATACAAACTGCGGATGAAATATTCCCCGCCGTTGATGGAGGCATGATAATCCTGCTTGAGGCACTTTTTGATGCGCGTGCTCAAGAGTTGATGCTCCCCCTCGGAGATAACGTATTTCAGTTCGTGCCGGTACTGCTTGCCGGGAAGCGCTTGTTTAACCGCCATTTGTTGCATCTTCCAGTGTTGATGTGCGGCCGAAGATGGTATTCATCTCCGAGTCGCTGAGGCTGAAATAATTCTGCACGTATTTCAGCGCGTAATCCTGATAGTTGTCTGCATATTTACGGATGTGGTCGCAGTGCTGCTGCCAGGAGGTATAGTTGAAGCCGTCCCAAAGGTCGACATCAAACTTCATCTCTTCGGCGATGTTGCCCTGCAAACGATCCACCATAGCGTTGATCTTCTCCGGCGAATAGACATCGTTCATCATGATCGCAACCTTCTCGAGGAACATCTGTCGAAAGGATGCGTTACCGAGCAATGCGCGGATGAGCACTGTAGATCCCGCTTTGCCGGAGCCATGCCCTTCCGGGTTAAAGTAGCGAGAGAAGAAATCTCTTCGGTAGCCGACCGTCGCCGTGTCCGAACTCTTATCGTTGCTGTTCATCGCCCAGCAAAAGTCGTAGAAGATCCAGCGCCACTTGTTATCATACTCTGCACTACGCCAATACTTGATGTTGGCGGAGTCGGAGTTGCCAACGATGATCTCCGCCGCAACGTAGGTTGCGTAGTTCTCCGTGTCCATCCGCGAGCAGATGTAGTCATAGTTGGAGGCATCCCCCAGATCATGACTGCCTGCCCACTCGACCATGTCGGTGTAATCCTGCCAGCCGTCGCCAGACATCACGCAGTTCACGTTACCGTTACCGAAGAGCATATCGATCGAGTCGGGGTTGGAGAGATGGAACCGCGAGGCGACAAAGTCCTCCGTAATGCGCTCCATAAAGTCGTAAACGCCCCAATACTTGCCGTTGAGCAACACGACGACCTGTTTGTGCGCCTGCACGATGACCGCGCGGTCTTCCGGTAGGCCGGTGTTGCCCTCTTCCAAGAGTGTGGTCATCAGGTTGTCGCGGATGCGGCTAAAGGTTGAATCATTCGCGCTCGCTCGAAGCACGAGAGATTTATAGCTCTTGGCGGTCCTGTTCTCAAAGAATGGATAGTTAAATGCGGATTCGCCATATGCGCCCTTTGCGATCAGCGAGAAGCCTTTTTGCTCCCTGTTCCGCGAGTACTGTCCCTGAATCTGAAACACGCCGTCTCCGCTGTATTGAGAGACGCCGTTGGCGTCGATGTAATCAAAGTGAACATCACGCTCCCACCTGCGACCCAGCGGATCGGGATGATTCTTGTTCTGCGCGTTGAAATTGGCAAGGTTCCAGTTGGGGTCGTTCATGCCCGCCGTCATGCTCAGATCGGTCGGCAACTGGCCGGAGGATGCAGCGTATTCGCTGCCGATGACATAGATGCCGATCTCCGGATCCCAAAGATTAGCCGGATTCGTCACGATGCTCACCACGGGCAGGGTGAATTTGTGGTTTTCAAGCGTGCTTTCGCCCGTGTAGATCACATACGTCTGGCTGGCGGTATCGCTACCGTTATAGCCGCTCTTGAAGGAGCGCACGCGCAGCACGGTAGTCTTGCTGATCGTGATCGGGCCGGAATAGCGCGAAGAGCTCTCTGTCGGCACCGTTCCGTCGGTCGTATAGGTCGCGCTGCA
>JBDKRF010000254.1:0-12049 GCA_039683525.1 Clostridiaceae bacterium | reverse complement strand
GATGATCATCAATTTCTTCGTGTACGAGATGGCTTGTTGATAATCGCCCGCGCCGATGCACTGACCCACGACGGTCAGCACCGCGAGGCTCATGCCCATGCCGGGTACGACGGCGATGTTGAAGATGCTGCCGATGATGGCGTTTGCCGCGATGGCGGAGGTGCCGAGCCACGCAACCAGCGTTTGCACGAGCAGCTTGCCAAAGTTGAACATGCCGTTTTCCAGCCCGTTCGGTACGCCGATGGAGAGGATGCTCTGCACCATGTTCTTCTCAAAGCGAATGGGCCAAAGCTTACGAACATAGATGACGTTGCTCTTGCTGCGGATCAGCAGCAGCATCAATATCGCCGCTACCGCGCGCGCCGTGGCCGTCGCGATGCCCGCGCCGAGAACGCCGATCTTGAGACTGTAGATCAATACCGCGTTGAGGGAGATATTGACGATGTTCATCACGAGAGAGACATAGAGTGACACGCGGGAGTTGCCCATCGCGCGAAACAGCGCAGCGCAGGCATTATAGAGCGCGAGAAACGGTAACGAGATCGCGCTGAACAGCAGATAGATCCGCGCACTCTCGGCAACCGTTCCCTCAAGTGTCCCGAAGATCAGCTGTACAAAAAAGCGCGGGGCGCAGAGCAATACTGCGCCGACCGCAACCGAAAAGATCAGAGAAATATAGATCAACTGCCGGGCGGAGACCCGAGCGCGCTCAACCTCCTGCCGTCCAATGTACTGTGCGCAGACGACGGCGCCGCCGGTGCAGAGCGCGGAGAGAATGCTGATGATCAGCACATTGAGAGAATCCACCAGCGAAACGCCGGAGACGGCAGCCTCACCGACCTTTGTGATCATCACGACGGCGGCAAGACCTACCGTCATAGCAAGCAACTGCTCCAATATGAGGGGGATGATCAACTGCCGCAGCGCGGCAGAAGTGAAGATCGGCTTTGCGACAGCCGGATTCAGTTGCGATGATTCATTTTGTTCCAACGTTGGTTTCCCAGTTCTCTTTATCCCTAGATTCTTAAATGAGCTCCAATCCATCTGCGAAAGTTGGAAGGAGTATGCAAACTAGTACTTATACGTCTGTGCGACATCGAGCACAAACACGGTTGCGCCGCCAACGGTGACGCTCATCGGCATAGCCGCGCTGTCGATATTGTGCGGAATGCCGGAGGCAGGGACGGTGACCACGGTTCTACGACGTGAGTGTTCGTTGATGATGGACAGCGTTTCATCGAGGCGCTCCGGTTCAACACCGATCATGAGGGTGGAGTTACCTCCGCGCAGAAAGCCGCCCGTGCTGGCGATGCGCGTTACGCTGATGTTCTGTTCAATCAACGCATAGGTGAGCGATTTCTGATCGTCATTTTGTACGATTGCAAACAACAGTTTCATAATTCTGTTCCTCCATTCCTATGGCGCAGTTACGTTCCAGATTCGTTTCAACCATAGTATATCATATGAAACACGGATGCGAGAATATTTCATCGGACGGATCTGAACCGAATTCTTACCGCAAAGAGATCGCATTCGTCTATGCAACGTAGAGAAGATTGTCTGTTTCAGCGGTTGAAATTTCGTGAAAACTGTGAGAACATAGATGACGCAGGAAAACTGCGGGTTCAACAAGCGAATCAATGGCGGGATGTGACAGTTGCCACACTTCGCATCAAATAGGAGGCAGCGCAATGGCGCAGGGAATCGAACGATTTTTAGATGAAGAAGGCAGAGTGAAACTCTGGCCATCCAAGCAGGTACCGCGCGAAGAGGTATTTGCCTATCTTGCGGAGAAGTTTGAGCTTGACCGGGACTATACCGAGCATGAAGTGAACGCAATACTTGCAACGTGGCATACCTTCGGAGACTTATTCATTTTGCGGCGCGGTCTGATCGAGAGCGAGTGGCTCAAGCGCATGCGAGACGGAAGCCGCTATTGGCGCAACCCGGAGAAGAAAGTGGAGGCAGAATGACCACATTGCCTAGCGGCTACCGCGAGGTGCGCCGCGTAGATCTCATGCGAAACCGAAAAGAGGCAATGCTCGTCAACCTACTTGCGCTTGTGATCACGGGCGCGCTGATAGCGCTTGGGTTTGTATTCTGTCCGCCGTTTTCGGAAGTCACCCTCGGCATTCATACCGTATTCAACATGGCGTTTCTCATCATCGGCGTGATTGCGTATATGATCTTTCACGAGTTGATCCACGGTGTCTTTATGAGGGCATTTTCCGGCAGAAAACCGCACTATGGCTTTACGGGGCTGTATGCCTACGCGGGCAGCGATGCGTTTTTCGCGAGGAGGCAGTATCTCGTCATCGCCTTTGCGCCGGTTGTCATTCTCGGCACCGTGATAGCAGTCCTCACGATTGCGTTTTATGAGACAGCGTTTTGGTATCTCTACCTGGTTCAAATCGTCAACCTGTCCGGGGCGGCGGGTGATCTCTATGTAGGCTACCTGATTGCGCGGGAGGGCAATGATATCGTTGTTCGCGACATGGGCACGGATATGTCGTTTTACTCCTCGCGATAAGCGGCGCTCACAAGAAAATCTCCAGATCTATTGAATGAAGATACATAAAAAACAGCCGCACGGTTCTCCGCGCGGCTGTTTGCTTGTTGATTGGGGATTTTTATTCGATGTCTCTGTCGATGGGTTCGGGTTCGGGTTGTTTTCTTGCGGCGGGCGCGGGCGCGGCCTTTACGACGGGCGCGGGTTTCGCTGCTGCCGACTGCGCGGCCTGCGCCGCTTCCGCGGCTGCCATCGTGCTCTGATTTGCACGGCGCTTCGTTTCCTGATCCGCAATTGCTTGCTTGCGCTCTTCTTCAAACATGACGCGGAGCTGCTTTTCGAGCTTCTGCGTGAGTTCGGGATTGTCCTTGAGGAAGACGCGCGTGTTATCGCGACCCTGAGCGATCCGCATTTCTCCGTAGTTATACCAAGCGCCGCTCTTTTGCAGCAGCTTTTTCTCCACCGCGAGGTCGAGGATTGCGCCCTCTTTGGAGATGCCTTCGCCGTAGAGCATGTCAAACTCAGCGCTCTTAAACGGCGGGGCAACTTTGTTTTTGACAACTTTGACGCGCGTGCGGTTGCCGATGATATCCGTGCCGTTCTTCAGCGCGTCGATGCGGCGCACATCGAGGCGAACGCTGGCATAGAACTTCAGTGCTTTGCCGCCCGGTGTGGTTTCGGGATTACCAAACATCACGCCAACCTTTTCACGAAGCTGGTTGATGAAGATGACGATGGTGTTGGACTTGCTAACGGCACCGGTGAGCTTACGAAGCGCCTGGCTCATGAGCCGCGCCTGCAGGCCGACGTGCGCATCGCCCATGTCGCCTTCGATTTCAGCCTTTGGCACCAGCGCCGCAACGGAGTCTACCACGACGACGTCGATGGCACCGCTGCGCACGAGCGCCTCGGTGATCTCCAGCGCCTGCTCGCCGGTATCCGGCTGGGAAACGTAGAGATCGTCCACCTTAACGCCGAGTGCTTCCGCATAGGCGGGATCGAGCGCGTGCTCCGCGTCGATAAACGCAGCTGTACCGCCCACGCGTTGCCCCTCGGCAATGATGTGCAGAGCGATGGTTGTTTTACCGGAGGATTCCGGCCCGAAGATCTCGATGATTCTGCCGCGTGGAATGCC
This sequence comes from Clostridiaceae bacterium, assembly GCA_039683525.1. Taxonomy (GTDB): domain Bacteria; phylum Bacillota; class Clostridia; order Christensenellales; family CAG-138; genus UBA7703. Next base: position 8,405 of record JBDKRF010000254.1, on the reverse strand, counting down.
ACCGACGCCGAGCGCGTAGTCCAGCGGGAGGCACCCGGTTGAGATGGTTGCTACCGGCGTGCGCGCCGCGGCATCGCCGAGCTTCATAATCGCGCCTTTGCCAAACTGCTTTTCGATTTGACCCAGTGCGATTTCCAATGCTTTTTCTTTTTCGACCATCACAGTATTCCTTTCGTTCGATGCAATCTATCGTGTTCTCACAAGTATATTTGTATCATTGCCGCTATGCGCCAAGCGTTTGTTTCCCGCATGGGAACGATGCCTGCGATAGGAACAAATGATCGCATTCCGTACTGCCATTATAACACGAGGCAACGGACTCGTACAGCGTTTTTTGCCGCGTTCTCACGCTTTTTTCGCGACTATTCGAGGCAGAGCTTTCTTCTGAGCATGTCAAACGCATGCAGAGAAGCGATCTCCCGAATCCGCGCACGGTCACCAAAGAGGGAGATGCGCTTGACGAGCGTTTCGTTCGGGCGGGCTAGCGCGATATAGATTGTACCGATAGGGTTTTCCTCTGTGCCGCCGTCCGGCCCTGCATAACCCGTCGTCGCGAGTGCATAGTCCGCGCCGGAAGTCTTGCGCATGCCTTCCGCCATCTCTCTGGCGCATTGTTCGCTGACCGCGCCGAATTGATCCAGCGTTTCCTGCTTTACACCAAGGCGGGCAACTTTTGCTTTGTCTGAATACGTGACGCAACCTTCCAGCAGGAATTTGGAGCAGCCGGGGACTGCGATCAATTCGCTTGCGATCATGCCGCCGGTGCAGCTCTCGGCGATTGCGAGCGTTTGCTCATCATCCGTCAGCATCCGCGCGCAGGTTTCCGGCAGGGATTCGCCGACGGTCGAGTAGACGATATCACCAAGACGCGCGATGATTTCGCCGATCATGGGACGCGCCAACAGCTCGCCTTCCGCCTCGTTTTGACAAAGCGCGGTGACGCGCAGCGTGACCTCGCCGGTCTTGATGTAGGGCGCAACGGTCGGGTTGGTTTGATGTTCGATGATATCCCGCAGTTCGTAGGTGATGACCGATTCGCCTTTGCCGAAGATGCGCAGTTCGCGCGAATACAGCTTGTTTCCGCTGAGCTGCTCTAGATACGGCATCACGTGGTTTTGGAACATGGGGAAGAGCTCTCTGGGCGGGCCCGGCAGCAGGATCGCGGTTTTGTTCTCGGCGGTCATGATGCAACCGGGAGCGGTACCAAAAGCATTTGGCAGGATGATCGCGCTTTTGGGAAAGCTCGCCTGCTTGAGGTTGTTGGGCGTGAAGGCATAGCCGCGCGTCTCAAAGTGCTTGCGCAGACGCTCCGCCTCTTCTGGAATGAGCTCTACGGTTAAACCGAGTGCGGAGGCGACGGTTTCTTTCGTGAGGTCGTCATCGGTCGGCCCGAGTCCGCCGGTGAAGACGACGATGTCCGAGCGCTCTACCGCCTGATGAACGACCGCGGTGAGCCGCTTTACGTTATCTCCCACCGTGGTGTGGTAAAAGACCTGAAAGCCGAGCGGGGCAAGCCGCTGTGCGATAAACTGCGCGTCCGTATTGACGACCTGTCCCATGAGGAGTTCCGTACCGACGGAGACGATTTCTGCGATCATAGTTGTGTCACTTCCTATTGTTCCAGCAAAAAGCTGTAGATTTCAATCGAATTAGTTCCAACTCAAATTAGTTCCAGTTGACCGCGTTGCGATTGGCAACGATATAGTCGACCGCCGACCAGACGGTGAAGACCGCAGCGGTGCACATCAGCCCGAAGTCAAACGGGAAATTCCAGCGAGAGAAGATCGGGTTGCCCAAAAGGGTTGCAAGGATTGCAACGACCTGTAGGCCGCTTTTGAGCTTGCCGAGCCAATTGGCGGCGATCACCTTACCGCTGTTTGCGGTGACCAGCCGGAAGCCGGAAACGATGATTTCGCGACCGACGAAGATGATGCAGAGGATGGGGTTGAGCATGTGCATATAGGTCATCATGATAAACGCGGAGCAGAACAGCAGCTTGTCCGCGATGGGGTCCATGAGCTTGCCGAAATTCGTGACCAGATTTCGTTTGCGCGCAATGTAGCCATCCAGAATGTCCGTCATGTCCGCGATGAAGAAGATCGCGGCTGCATAATAGTTCCAGCCGGGAAGCCATGCGTCAAAGGAGAACACGGCGACCATGAGCGGGACCAGCAGCATGCGAAATAGCGTTAGACGGTTTGGCAGATTCATCCTGCTGCGTTTTTCAGGAGCGGTCAACGTTTGTTCCATAGCGTTTTGTCTTTCTTTCTCAAATTTCGGAAGGCGACCTGCTTTCATCCATCAGCTCGCCGATCATATCGTATTCTTCCGCGCGCATCAGACGCACAGGAACGTAGGTTCCGGGTGAGAGCTTGTCCGCGCGCTCCAGATATACTTTTCCGTCGACATCCGGTGCCTCGGCATAGCTGCGCCCGAAGGCTCTGCCATCCCGGGGGCCTTCGATCAGCACGTCGACAACCTGACCCACTCTGCGCTCGTTTCGCGCGCGGGCGATCGGCTGCTGCGTCTCCATCAGCCGGTTGAGTCGCTCCTGCTTGACCTCTTCCGGCACCTGATCCGGCAGATTGGCAGCCGTAGTGCCTTCTTCCGGCGAGAACGTAAACGCGCCGATACGATCAAACGGATGATCCTGAATGAACCGCAGCATCGATGAAAAGTGTGCTTCGGTTTCGCCGGGGAAGCCCACCATCAGCGTGGTGCGGAGCATGAACGCGGGAGCCGTCTTTGCAACATAGTCCAATACGCGCTTGATATGAGCCTGATCGCCTCTTCGATGCATACGCAAGAGCATCTCGTCTTCCGTGTGCTGCAAGGGCATATCGAGGTAGGGGACGATCTTGCCGCCCGCGCGGAAGCGATCGATGAGCTCCGGTGTGACGGTATCGGGATAGGTATAAAGCACTCTAAGCCAACGCAGAGCGTCGATTTGCTCCAATTGCGTCAGCAGCTCGCTCAGCATGGGCTTTCCGTAGCGATCCATTCCGTAGCCGGAGGTATCCTGCGCAATCAGCGTCAGTTCGGTCACGCCGTTGTCCGCAAGGCGTTTAGCTTCATCCACCAACTCATCCAGCGGCTCGCTGACAAGGTTGCCGCGAATCAGCGGAATCGCGCAATAGGTGCAGCGATTGTTGCAACCGTCCGCAATGCGAAGGTACGCGCTGTAGCGTGGCGTGGTGAGGATGCGCGCGCTCGCGGGTCCGCAATGTGGCGCGTCCGCTTTTCCGCCGAGCAGGCGGGGGAGCGTTTCATACTCGCGTACGCCGAGCAGGAGATCAATCTCCGGCATGGCCTCCTTGAGCTCGTCCCGATAGCGCTCGGAAAGACACCCGGTCACGACGAGATGCGTACACTTGCCGCCCTGCTTATATTGCGCCATCTCGAGAATGGCATTGATCGACTCCTGCTTCGCGCTCTCAATAAAGCCGCAGGTGTTGACGATCAAGATATCTGCCTCGTTTGGCTGATTGGTGATCTCGTGCCCGGCGGCGGTGAGGATACCGAGCATGCGTTCGGTATCCACCTGATTTTTCGCGCAGCCGAGAGAAATCACTCCGACGATTGACATGATGCTGTAGTCTCCTTCAAAAACAATAAAGGAACGGACTCAATCGTCGTCCCGGTAAAAATGCGACATCGGGTTGGGTTCGCGCTCCTGAACGGGCGGATCGGCGAGCGGGGTTCCGTCGCCAAACAACTCCTCCAGCTGCGCACGCTTGATGAGCACCTCGCGCGCTTTGCTTCCGTTGAAGCCGGAGATATAGCCTTTTTGCTCCAGGATGTCGATGAGACGGGAGGCGCGCGCGTAGCCCACGCGGAGCCTGCGCTGAATCATGCTGGTGCTGGCTTGCCCGTGTTCAAAAACCACACGGACGGCCTCACCCAGCAGATCGTCCTCCTGCTTGCCTTCGCCAAAGACGCCGCCGGTGGCTCCGCTCTTTTCCAGAGAGGAGACATCCTCTAAAATCTGATCGCTGAAGGTTGGACGCGCCGCGCTCTCTCTGAAGTGCGCAACGATGCGCTCGACTTCTTCGTCCGAAATAAACGCGCACTGGAGGCGCGTTGGTTTCGCGGAACCGTCGGGATGGAAGAGCATATCGCCGTGACCGAGCAGCTTCTCCGCGCCGCCCATGTCGAGGATGATGCGGCTGTTGGTGGCGGAACTTACGGCAAACGCCGCGCGGGAGGGGATATTTGCCTTGATCAGGCCCGTGATAACCGTCGCATCCGGTCGCTGGGTCGCGAGGATGAGGTGGATGCCCGCGGCACGGCCGAGCTGCGCAATGCGGCGGATACTGTCCTCGACCTCGTCGGGCGCGACCATCATCAGGTCGGCGAGCTCGTCGATGATGACGACGATGCGCGGCAATCTATCTTCCGGCTTCTCCACGCGCTCGTTGAAGCGGTCGAGGTTTCTCGCGTTCTGCTCCGCGAAGGTCTTGTAGCGATCCGTCATCTCCTTGACCGCCCAGCGCATTGCGCCCGCCGCCTTCTTCGGATCTGTCACGACGGGGATGAGTAGATGCGGCAGGGAGCCGTACATGGTCATCTCAACCATCTTCGGGTCAACGAGGATAAAGCGCACGTCCTGCGGAGAGCTCTTATAAATCATCGACACGATGATGTCGTTGATGCAGACGCTCTTACCGGAACCGGTCGCGCCCGCGATGAGCAAATGGGGCATGCGCGTGAGGTCGGCAACGATGATCTTACCGCTTGCCTCGCGCCCGAACGCCATGGTGACAGGGGATACGCTGTTTTTAAACTCCTTGCTCTCGAGAATATCGCGCAGAACCACCAGTGTGGAGCCCTTGTTCGGAATCTCGACGCCGATAGCGTTTTTACCTGGGATCGGCGCTTCCATGCGAAGGCGGGGTGCTGCAAGTGCCATCGTAATATCGTTTTGCAGCGCGGTGATGCGCGAGATGCGCGTACCCGCCGCGGGCTGAATCTCGATACGGGTGAGCGCGGGGCCTACGGCGATGTTGGTAACCGTCGCCGAGATGCGGAAGCTTGCGAGCGTATCGATCAGGATGCGCGCTTTCTCTTCCGGCGTATCCGACTCGTCGTCTTTCTGTGCGCCTGGCTTATTCAGGAGCTCCATGGAAGGCGCGTGATATTGTCCGTCGCCTTCGATGACCTCAGGCGGATTCTTCTTTTTGTCGATGGTCTTGTCCGCCGGCTTTTCGATGGGCTGACGTTTGACGCCGGGTTGACGGGCTGGTCTGCCTTCCATCGTAGCGCCCTTTGCGTTATCAGCAGCAGGCCGCTGAAACGAGTTTGCGCCAAAGAGCGGCGCGGGGTCGGGCAGCTGCACGACAGGTTTCGGAATGGACGTGCCGTTCTTCGCCAGAACGAGAGGCACATCGTCGATCGGCTCAAAGTCGATTTCGTCGAGAATGTCACCGCTGATCTTCTGCGGCTTGGTCAGCTTGACCTTTTCGCCGCCTTTCGTGACAAAATCGCCCTTCTGCTCGCCAAAGGCTTTCAAATCCGCATCCTTTGCGGGAGAATTCTTGACCTTGCCTGCTTTTTTCGGTTTATCGAACAGGTCGATATCAGGCTCTTCAAACACTTCCGTCCGCTTGGAACGGGACTTTCCGGAAGGAGGAACCACGGCTTCGGGCAGAGCGGCTTGCTTGCCTTTGCCGGGTAATTTCGCTTTTTCATCGTCTAGCGTAAGGGAAAACATCCCGCGATCCTCGCGCGGTTCGCTTGCATAGACGTCATGGACAGTGTCGCGGTCGCGTGTGTTCTCAATTGCCGAAATCACCTTGTTGGTGAGGACTTCTGATGCGTCCTTAAGCGAAAAGCCCGTGACCTTGATGACACAGACGATGATCAACGCGATGCTCAGAATATAGGCAAGCGTAGGCCCGCCGAGTTTGAGCAACAGATAGCTCAGCACCGCGCCGACGAAGCCGCCGCCGAGGTGCGCGTTTTGACCAATATAGAGTGCATCGTTGATATACGCCATGTATTCCATGCCGTCGGTCAGCGAATTGCGCGCGGTGCTCAGGAGCGTCACGAGTGCGAGAATGCTCAAAAGCAGATACCAACCGCTTCCATTGAGCCGCGGGTTGGTAGCGCCGCGAATATAGATGATCCCCACGCCGATCAGAATGACCGGAAGCGCGTAGGCCGTGATACCAATCAGGCCGAACAGCGCTTTTCCGAGCATATCGCCAAGATAACCCTTCGCAGAAAAGATCAGGTATGCAGCCGCGAGAATACCGCCGGCGATCAAGAGCACGCCGCTGCCTTCGGAGGCCGCCTTATCGCGTTCCTGTTCACCTTTTCTTGTGGATGCCTGCTTTTTTCCGCCGGATGTTTCGTTGCCTGCTTTGGAAGCCAATGCTGTATTCAATCCTTTCTCATTTAAAGAAGTTCTGCGTGCTTTCAAATGTTGAAGTGATCCATTTCGCTTTTTTGCGTTGCAATCGGAGAATGTATGGTAAAAAACGACTACTATGCCAATATATCAAGATATTATACAACATATTGCGATATCGCGCAACGAAAGGCACAGGATAGTATACCGGCGAGGGATGCGATCAATCACGGCTCCTGTTGCTTGTCAGTCTCCGCAAAATGCGATATACTGCAACCGTAACAAATGATGCTTGGAGAAGCAGATGCAAATCGTAATTCTGGACGCGTATTCCGTCAATCCCGGAGATATCGACTGGGAACCCATCCGTGCGCTGGGTGAGTTGACGATTTATGACCACACTGCACCGGATCAGATTGGCGAGCGGCTGAAAAACGCGGATGCTGCGTTTACCAACCGCGCGAGGCTTGGCGAAGCGGAGTTTTCGCAAGCGCCCAACCTTCGCTTTCTGGGGCTTTTTGCCACCGGATATGATAAGATTGATCTATTGGCGGCAAGAAGGCACAACGTAGCCGTCTGCAACGCGCCGGGCTATTCGACAGACGCGGTTGCGCAACACACCATTGCGCTGCTGCTGGAGTTGACCAATCGAACGCGCGCGCTGGATACGGAGCTGCGGAAAGGTCGCTGGACGCAACATAAGGGCGACTGCGTTTGGGATGCGCCGATGATCGAACTCACGGGGAAGACCTTCGGCATCCTCGGCACGGGCGCGATCGGTTGCCAAACCGCGCGAATCGCAAGCGCGCTGGGCATGCGCGTGATCGGGCACAGCAGAAAGCTGCGCGCGGAGTTCTTGGGAAGCTATGTTTCTCTCGATGAGCTGTTTCGACAGAGCGATGTTCTCTCGCTGCATTGCGCGGCGACGCCGGAAACGCGGGAGATCGTCAACCGTGCGTCTCTTTCGACAATGAAACACTCAGCCATTCTCATCAACACGGCGCGCGGCGCACTGGTCGACTCCGCGGCGCTTGCCGAGGCGCTCAACAACGGTACGATTTATGCGGCGGGGTTGGACGTGGTCGATCGCGAACCGATCCAGCCGGAGAATCCGCTGCTCTTTGCAAAGAACTGCCTGATTACGCCGCACGCAGCCTGGCTGCCATCAGATGTCCGAAGACGGGTCGTCGCGCTGGCAGCGGATAACCTGCATGCATTCCTCAATCATCAACGACTTAACCGAGTGGACTTGGAGGGATAATACCTTGCGAAACAACACCGGAATAAAAAAGAGAAGCATTCGCATCATTCTGAGCGCGGGTTTGATCGCGCTGATTGTGTTTTCCATGGCGGCCTGTAAAGAGCAGGACGAGATCGTGCCCGGACCTACCGCCAAGCCGGAGCAGCCGAACGTCATCGTCAACAACGAGGCGGTGGAGCCGGATCATACCATCATCGTCAGCGGGTATGGCGAGGTGATTGCGGAGCCGGACTTTGCGACCATCAACATCGTGACCGCGGGCGCGAGTGCCACCTCAGAAGAGGCTGCGACGCTTTGCGAAACCATGACGGCGCAGGTGAAGGAGATCGCGGGGACACAGGATGTAATATCGAAGAATCTGACGGTGAGCGGCGTAACGCTGAGCAGCACCACGCGCGAGAGCGACGGTGTGGTCACGGGATATACGGCGCGGCAGACGATCACAATCATCGAAAACAACATTGATCGTGTGAACACGATCCTCTCTCCGATCATTGACGCACGCATCACCGAAAGCTACGAGGTCACCTACAGTCTGACGGATGCATCGTCTGCTTATGCGGGTGCGCTGGCGGCGGCGGTTGCGGACGCAAAAGAGAAAGCGGAGGCGATTGCGGCGGCAAGCAGCGTCGCGCTGGACGAAATCGTGCTGGTGACGGAAGCCCCGTTGGAGAACCAGCTGGTTGGTGTCGCGTTCAAGAGTAGCTCCATCGCGGTGGATGCAAACCTGACGGTGACCTACTCGATCAAGCCGGTTCAGCCGCAGAGTTGATTTACAACCGAACTGCAAAATAA
>JBDKRF010000253.1:0-5978 GCA_039683525.1 Clostridiaceae bacterium | reverse complement strand
GTTTCTGGATTCGGAGCTGACCGAAGTGCAGGTCTCTTCGGAGGAGATCTACAACGGAAAGATTGTGCATCTGTTTCGCGATGCGGTTCGCCTGCCAAACGGCAAGCTCGCGACCCGCGAGGTGATGCGTCATCCGGGCGCCGCGGCTGTCGTTCCGCTGACCGAGTGCGGCAACGTGATTCTCGTGCGGCAGTATCGCTACCCGTTTGCGCAGGTGATGCTGGAGATCCCGGCGGGGAAACTCGATCCCGGTGAAGACCCGCTGGTCTGCGCGCGGCGCGAGCTGACGGAAGAGACCGGGTATGAGGCGGAAGAGTTTGTTTCCCTTGGCGTATTCTATCCATCCGTCGCGGTGATAGACGAGCAAATTCACCTGTATCTTGCGCGTGGGCTGACGTTTCGCGCGACAAATCCGGATGCAGATGAGTTCCTGAATGTGGAGCAGCGCCCGCTCAGCGCGATGGTCGAGGAAGTCATGCGTGGCGGCGTACCGGATGGTAAAACGCAGGCGGCTATCCTGAAAGCGTGGTATCTACTCCAGTCACAGAAATAGTGCAAGCGCGTAAAACAAACGAAAAACGGTAGACAAACAGAGAGTGGGAAGCCACTCTCTGGTGCGTTTTGGGGTTATGGATGATCAGATTCTTCGGGTGGAATCACGCAGTATTTTCCTTCGTAAGGCTTGGATGTCAAGACTCCCTTCTTGATGAGAACCAGCAGTGTGATACCGACCAGAACCAGCAGCGCGGAAAGCAGCTGCGAAACGCGAATACTGCCAAACAGATACAGACTGTCCGTGCGCAGGCCTTCAATGACCGCGCGAACCGTGCCGTAGCCGATGAAATAGGTGGCGAGCAGGGTGCCGTCCTTGACGCCCTTTCGCCCGAGTAAAAGCGTGATCACGAGCAGGATACTGTTACAGAAACTCTCGTAGAAGAACGTCGCCTGATGCCATTCACCCAGCGACTGGATATAGACCGCCAGCGGGAAGAATTGCAGCTTGGAGTTGGTGATCAGCGCGCCGAATGCTTCCTGATTGATGAAGTTACCCCAGCGACCCATCGCCTGACCCAGTATGAGACTCGGAATCACGAGGTCGATCAGCTTGAGGAACGGAAACTTCGCCACCTTGGAGAAGATGAAAGCCGCAAGAAATCCGCCGATCACCGCACCGTAGATGGCGAGACCGCCTTCGTTGATCGCGATGATCTTCGCAGGATTCGCCGCGAAATAATCCCACTCAAATGCGACATAATACGTGCGTGCGCCGATGATGGCAAGCGGGACCGCGAGCAGAATGAAATCCAGCAACAGGTCGGAGGACCAGCCGCGCCGCTTTGCGCGGTAGCTTCCAAGCAGGATTCCAAGCAGCAAGCCGCATGCAATGATCACTCCGTACCACGCGATATTCAGACCCTGTATTCCAAAGAGATTCTCAACTGCGAGTCGATTCATCAGATATCCTCCTGACTGACGCTGGCCACAAAGATAAAACCAGACATTATATGTATTGTATCAAATTTGCGCAACCGTCCGCAAGCAACGCGCAGGGATCAACGATATTTTACACAATGGCAAATGAATCTGATCCGGTTTGCAAAACAGGACGCGGCGAATACCGTGTCCTGTGTGCATATGTCGTATGAATGTTTGGATGCTATGTGTTCAGCACCTGCTCCAACTGACCGAAACGTTGGAGGCAGGTAATGTATTCCGCGACGCAGTAATAATTAGAAAGATCGGTTTCGCTCAGCCCGCGCTGTGCGTAGAGCTCATCCCAAAGGAGGCTACTGCCTTCCACGAGAAAATAACCGCTGACGAGGTCGATGCCCACGATGATATCACACCCGGCATAGATGGCATCCTGTGAAACGTAGAGAGCCTCCGCGTTACCCGTGCGCGCAATCTTGCAGCAAACCGGTTTGGGTGGAGTGTTCGGCGGCAGCTCCCTGCTGAAGCATTCGTTTTTCGTGATATTATCGCTCACGATCTGCGCTAAATACGCATCCTCCAGAGAAATAACGGGATAATGCGTGGATAGATACGCATGTAACTGCTCGCCGCTGATGCGGTTTGGCTTTAGGCGGGGCCGGTAGGCGGTAAAGAGTGCTTTCCAGTGTGAGATATCTGCTTCTGTCGGTTGACGTGTTTGCATAAACGTTTCTCCTTGTGTCTTGCATGCTACCACGTCATTCTAACGCAAAAACGAACACTTGTGGTGTGTTTATCGACATTGTTTACAATTTATAAATGTCGATTGGTGAGGCAAATGTGTATAATCATGGCAAAACCGAAACATTCGGAAAGAGTTTATCCTCTGTTTACGATTCCGGTATAAAATGCTTTCATATTTCGAATGAACGTTTATTATCAGACGCATGTTGCGAAACGAACATCTACGCATCTTTCATCTGTAATTTGGCGTGACGAAACAAGAATTGATCCGATGTGGAGGAAGATATATGACCCCGTATGTGGTGTTTGAAGAAGTAGGCAAGGTTTACGATACAGAGGGCGTGAAGGTCGCCGCTCTGCACGACGTGAGCTTTACAATAGGACAAGGCGAGGTCTGCGTGATTGTCGGGCAATCCGGCGCGGGTAAGACGACGCTGCTCAATATTCTGGGCGGCATGGATACGCTGACGAGCGGGACCGTTTCTCTCGGCGGAGAGAAGGTCTCCTCTTATAACCGCAGGCAACTGACGCGCTATCGCAGGGAAGATGTCGGCTTTGTGTTTCAGTTTTACAACCTGATTCCGAACCTCACCGCGCTGGAAAACGTCGAGATGGCGACGGAGCTTGCCAAAGCGCCGTTTTCAGCGGAGCAGGTACTGATCGACGTTGGCTTGAGCGAGCGCATGCAAAATTTTCCCGCGCAGCTCTCCGGCGGAGAACAGCAGCGCGTCGCCATTGCGCGCGCACTGGCGAAGAACCCCAAACTTCTGCTTTGCGACGAGCCGACAGGAGCACTGGACGACACGACAGGCAAGCAGGTACTCAAGATTTTACAGGACCTCAGCCGTGAAAAGGGCATGACGGTCGTGATCATCACGCACAACAGCGCAATCACCGAGATGGCGGACCGCATCGTCAAGGTCAAGAGCGGAACCGTCTCCTCCGTTCGCATCAACGAAAACGCCAAACCCATCGAGGAGATTGAATGGTGATGCGAGTGAAGAAAGCATGGAGGAAGAGCAAGCGGCGTGAAATGGGCCACACGCTGGGTCGCTTTCTGGCGATCCTCGCGATTGTGGCGCTGGGCGTCGGCTTCTTTTCCGGATTAAAAGTAACCAAGAACGCCATGATCGACACGGCGGATCAATATTTGCGCGATTATGCCATGTTCGACGAAAAGATCATGACAACCCTCGGCATCGACAAGGCGCAGGTAGCGTCGATTGCCGCAATGGACGGTGTGAAAACGGCGGAGGGCGCGGTGAGCTTGGACGTGCTTGCGACGCTGGACAGCGGCGCTTCCTATGTACTCGCGGCGCACTCGATCACCAAAGATGTGAACCTGTTGAAGCTGACCGCGGGTCGGATGCCGACTGCAGAGAACGAATGTCTGGGTGACGCGCGGATGCTGCCCAAGAGCGCGATCGGAACCAAGCTCACCATCTCTGACGAAAACGACAAGGACACGCTGGACGCGTTTGTCTACGATACATATACCATCGTAGGCCTTACCGATTCGCCGACGTATCTGAATATGGAGCGTGGCACGTCAAAGCTTGCCGGCGGCAAGATCACGGCGTATCTCTATCTGCCGGAGGGCGGGTTTTCGACGGATTACTACACCGAACTCTATGTTCGGCTTACCGATGCCAACGCAAAGATCTTTAGCGACGCATATGACCGCACGGTATCACGGATGGAAGACCCGCTGAAAGCGCGCATCAAGCTGCTTGCGGATGCGAAGCATCAGGATATCGTCGTCCGTTCCAATAAAGAAATCGCCGACGCGGAGCAGAAGTATCAGGACGGGCTATCGGAATACAACACCCAAAAGGCGGATGTGGAGCAGAAGCTCAATGATGCCGCGACGAAGCTTGCGGACGCAAAGAAGCAGATTCAAGACGGGTGGACCGAGATCAACGCAAACGAAGCTTCGCTGAATCTAGCGCAACAGCAATATAAGAGCGGCCTTGCTGCTTACAATCAGGGCGTTAGCGATTATGAAGCGGCAAAGACGAGCGCGTTTGCCCAACTGGATGCAAGTCAGGCGACGATTGACCAGCAACGCGCACAGCTCAACACTGCGCTGGACGCGGCGACGCTCGCAGGAGATACAACTCAGATTGCCTACCTCCAAAGCCAGCTATCAGCGCTTGACACCGCGCAGAACCAACTGAATGCCCAGCGGCAGACCACGACACTGCTGTTTGAGGGAACTAAGGCACAGCTGGACGCAAACAAAGCACAGCTGGACGCGGCAAAGCAGCAGATGGATGACGGAGAAGCCGCGCTGGCACAGGGTAAAGCGCAGCTCAACGACGCGCAAACACAATACAACGACGGCTATCAGGACTATCTCGACGGCAAGGCGGAGGCGGATAAAAAACTCGCGGACGCCGCGCAGGAGCTCGCCGACGGACGTAAGAAGATAGACGACGCGCAGGCGGAGCTTAATAAGCTCAAGTCTCCGAGTGTCTATGTGCTCAACCGTGAAACGAACGCGGGGTATGTGAACTTCGAAAACGATTCCTCCATCGTTAACGGAATCTCGAAGGTGTTTCCGGTGTTCTTCTTCCTGGTTGCCGCGCTCGTGACCATGACGACTATGACGCGCATGGTGGAGGAACAACGCACACAGATCGGCACCCTCAAGGCGCTGGGCTACGGCGGCGTGACCATCGCGTGGAAATATATCGCTTATGCGGGTAGCGCTGCGTTGCTTGGCAGCCTCATCGGCTACTTTGGCGGTTGCTGGCTCTTCCCGTGGGTGATTTGGCGGGCATATGGCATGCTCTACGGCTTTGCGCCGATCATCTATACGCTGGACTGGTCGCTCTTTGCCGTCTCTCTTACGGTGACGCTCCTCTGCTCCGCGGGGGTGACGCTGCTGACTTGCCGCGCGGAGCTCAGCCTGATGCCTGCGGAACTCATGCGCCCCAAAGCGCCCAAAGAGGGCAAGCGCGTGTTTTTAGAGCGCATTCCGTTCCTCTGGAAACGGCTGGGCTTCATGCTGAAGATCTCGCTGCGCAATGTCTTTCGCTATACCAAGCGCCTGATCATGATGGTGCTCGGTATCGGCGGCTGTACCGCGCTGCTGATCACGGGATTTGGCATCAAGGACTCCAACGCCAACATCGCGCAGGATCAGTTTAACGATAACATGACGTACGACTTCGCCATCTCGTTTGACGAGCCGAAGGACGAAGCCCAGCAGGCGGCATTTTTGAAGGACACGAGCAGCATGCTCTCCTCCTGCGTGTTTGTAACGACGGATACGATCTCCGCCTACACAAAGGAAGGACTCAAGAACGTCAACGTCATCGCAACCGGGGACGAAAAAATTTCTGGCGTATTCGATCTGCATGCAAATGGAGAGAATCTGAGCTATCCGCCGGACGGCAGCGTCGCCATCAGCGATAAGCTCGCGCGGATTGCCGGGGTCTCGGTGGGCGACAGCATTCAGGTGCTGATCGACGATACCAAGAAGGTGTCGCTGCCGGTCAGCGCGATCTTTGAAAACTATGTCTATCACTACATGCTCATGACGCCGGCAACATATGAAGCCACGTTTGGCAAGGTGGGCACGTATGAGGCTGCACTGGCGGACAGCGCCATTGCGGACCAGCACGAAGCCGCGGCACAGCTCATGGATGAACAAGGCGTTGCGAACGTGAGCGTCACGACGGACATTCAGGATCGCGTGAACAGCATGATGAGCAGCCTCAACCTCGTGATCTACGTGATCATCTTCTGCGCGGGCGCGCTTGCGTTTGTGGTGCTCTTTAACCTGAGCAACATCAACA
>JBDKRF010000252.1:0-6693 GCA_039683525.1 Clostridiaceae bacterium | reverse complement strand
TACCCGATCTCCAACACCTCCTGGGCCGCCCCGCAGGCGACCGACGAGGGCTATAAGGTTGCTTTCTCCACCGACGTGGACGGCAACCCGATCTACACCTCCTCCATGACGACGGACGAGAAGTATGCCGCAGCGCTGCAAGCAGCCGTCGGTTACTTCAAAGCCGCGGGCTTTACCTTTGACGATGCGACCGGCAAACTCACGGCAGCTCCGGCTGGCGCGAAGCTGAGCTATGAAGCAGTCATCGGCGGCGATGGCATCGGCGATCACCCCTCGTTCGCGGTTCTCACGGACGCATCGGCGGCGCTTGCCACCATCGGCTTTGAACTCAAGATCAACGACCTCACCGATACCTCAGTGCTCTGGGATATGCTGGACGCAGGTTCGCAGGAACTCTGGTGCGCAGCATGGCAGGCAACCATTGATCCGGATATGTTCCAGGTTTATCACAGCTCCGGTATCATTGGCAGAAACGGTTCTGATTCCAACCACTACCATCTCGACGACGCGACGCTTGACCAGCTGATCATCGACGCTCGTAAGAGCGACGACCAGTCCTACCGCAAGGCGATCTATCGCCAGGCGCTCGACTTAGTTGCCGACTGGGCGGTCGAAGTTCCGGCCTATCAGCGCCAGAACAGCACGGTGTTCTCCACCGCTCGTATCAACACAGATACGATCACGCCGGACATCACCACCTTCTGGAGTTGGCTGAAAGAGATCGAGAAAGTCGCAATGCGGTAAAACTGCATTATAATCAAATCGAGCTTTGCGCCCGCTGCGTATCGCGGCGGGCGCAAAGTTCCTGTCGTTATTGAGGGGTAGCCATGACAAAATTTATTGTTCGAAGGCTGATACTGGGATTATTCATCGTATTTTTCGGTTCGATGGTGGCATATGCGGTCGTCCGTAGTTTGCCGACCTCGTTTGTAGAGCGCATGGCGCGGCAGCTCAGCGCGCTGCCCGGCGCAAAGAGTTACAGCGAGCTGATTGGGCAGCTCAACAAGATGTATGGCCTCGATAGTTCGGTACTCGAAGGATTTTTTAAATGGTTCGGGTATGCGATTCGCGGGGAATTCGGGTATTCGTGGAAGTTTAACCAACCGGTTATTGAGAAATTCAATAGCGTGATCTGGTATTCCGTTATCATCAATGTATTTACATTCGTTCTGCAGGCTGTGATCTGCATTCCGCTTGGCATTCTCGCCGCGCGCAAGCAATACAGTGCGACGGACTATACGGTTACCGTCATCGCACTGATGGGCATCTCGTTGCCTACGTTCTTTCTTGCGACGCTTCTAAAATATATCTTTTCCATCAAGCTCGGTTGGTTTGATCTCTACGGCATCGTAGGGCGCATGCATGAGCAAATGACCTCTTGGCAGCAGGTGCTCGACATTAGTCAACACATGATCCTGCCGGTTGTGACGCTGATGATACTCTCCATTGGAGGATTGATGCGCTACACGCGCACCAATATGCTTGAGGTGCTCAATGCGGACTATATCCGCACCGCGCGCGCCAAGGGGCTATCCGAAAAAGTGGTCATCAACAAGCACGCGTTTCGCAACACGCTCATTCCGCTGATCTCGTATATGAGCTATCTATTACCGAGTATGTTCAGCGGCTCAATGATTACGGAGACATTGTTTCAGATTCCGGGTATCGGCTACATCTCCTATCAGGCGATCACACAAGGCGATATTCCGTTTACCATGTTCTATATTGTGTTTATTGAGGTCCTGACGCAGTTCAGTCTGATCATCGCGGACATTTCGTACGCGGTGGCGGATCCTCGCGTCCGGGCGAATTGAGAGGAGGCGCGGCATGGAAACAAAAAACAAGAAATCTTTTGGCACACAGAAGCTGGACGACGAACGCCGCGTCCGCGTTTTATCCCCGGGCATGCTGGTTTTCAAGCGCTTTATGCGCAATAAGCTGGCGATTACAGGACTTATTATCCTCGTTGTAATGTTTTCTTTTGCGTTCCTCGGCGGCTTGATTTCGCCCTACTCGCAAAGCAAAGTCTTCAAGCACGACGAAGAAATCATGAAGGAATACGCAACCTGCATGCTGAGCACGGACCTTCGCTACACGGTGCGCGAGGGGGCGATCTTCCCCGAGGCGGCGCATGCGCAGGCGGTGCTTGCCATCTCAAAAGGGCAGGGGTCTTTCATCTACGGAGACAAGACGTTTTCTCTCGTCAAAGAAGGCGAGGATTTTTATACAATCGGAGACGCGTTGATGATTGCCAACACGCGTACGCTCGCGGGGAATTTCTCGCTCAGTACGGTTGAGGCAACGGGCTTTACCGCTTCCACGGAATTCACCGCGGCAGCACAGGCTGCGGTGGAAGCGCGTGCGGACCAGTTTGAAGCAGACGGAACGATCTACACGCTTGTCAACGGGGGCAAGACCAGCTCGATTTATCATGTGGAGTCTATCGCTCTTGCGACGAAGCGCGTGTTTGACCCCTATGAAGAGAGCAGCAAGCCTCTCACGACGAGCTTCGCGTTTCGTTATGCGGTCGAGGTTGCGCGGGTAAAAAGCCAGAGCTCCTTCACGTTGGATGGTGTCGAATATGCCATCTCCGGTGAATCGAACGATCTGACCGTTTCGATCAAGGAAAACGGCGCGCTTAAGCCAATCTGCTCGGTTTCGGATATTCTCGTTTCTCCGAATGCAAACGATATCTTCCTCACCGCGGAATTCAAGTCGGTCATTCGCGAGGCAATCCGCGCGAAAGAGACCAAGTTTATCTACAAGGACGAGACTGGCGCGGATGTGGACTATCGCATCGATCGTGTGAATACGACCTATACCGTGCGCACACTCAAGGAATCCCGCGTGATCACGATGTTCGATTTTCCGTCGGCAGCGCATCTGCTTGGCACGGACAGCAACGGCATGGATGTTATGACGCGCCTCATGTACGGCGGACGCATCTCGCTGATGGTCGGCTTCGTCGTCGTGCTGCTGGAGACAATCATCGGCATCGTGCTCGGCGGTATCTCCGGCTACTTTGGCGGCTGGATCGACACGGCGATCATGCGTTTTGTCGATTTGTTCAACTGCATTCCGTTCTATCCGATCGTGATGATCATCGGTACCGTCATGGACAAGATGGAGATCGATCCGATCAAGCGAATATTTATCCTGATGGCGGTGCTTGGTATTTTGGGCTGGACGAGCATCGCGCGCGTGGTGCGCGGTCAGATTCTCTCGCTGCGTGAGCAGGACTTCATGGTCGCAACAGAAGCTACCGGCATCCGCGTTTCGCGCAGAATCTTTAAGCATCTCGTGCCGAACGTGATGCCGCTGTTGATCGTGCAGGCGACGATGAGCCTCGGCGGTATCATCATTACGGAAGCGACGCTCTCCTTCCTCGGTCTGGGTGTGAAATATCCTCTGGCCTCCTGGGGAAGTATCATCAACGCGGCAACCAATGTTCATGTCATGACGAATTACTGGTTTATCTGGATTCCGGCCGGCATCCTGATCGTACTGACCGTGCTCGGATTCAACTTCGTCGGTGATGGACTGCGCGACGCGTTTGACCCCAAGATGAAGAGGTAGGTGAGAGAGATGGCAATCTTCAAGAAAAAAGAAAAAACACTCGACTATATCTCCGCCACGGAATCGCGGAAGATTTCGCGCGATAACAGGCGCATCACCGACCGTATCGAAAGACAGCGCAACCGTAGTCACGTTCCGCCGGAAGAATACATGACCACCATGCGGGACCCCAACAACGTTGCGGAGTTTGATAATCTGCACACCTATTTCTTTACGGATATCGGCACGGTCAAGGCCGTAGATGGCGTAACCTTTGATATTCCGCAAGGCAAAACCGTCGGTGTCGTGGGAGAGAGCGGCTGCGGCAAGAGCGTCACGAGTCTTTCGCTCATGCAGCTCGTGCAGCGGCCCCAGGGACAGATTGTCGAGGGCGCGATCCGCGTCAATACCGGAGATGCGGTCTACGATATCGCTAAGACGCCTACCGAGGCCATGCAGCGCATTCGCGGCAACTACGTGTCCATGATCTTCCAGGAGCCGATGACGAGCCTCAACCCGGTCTTCCGCGCCGGCGCGCAGATCGATGAAGTCATCCAGCTACACAACCCGCACATGACGAAAGAGCAAGTAAGAACCCGTACGCTCGAGATGCTGGAACTCGTCAATATCGCAAACTGCGAAGGCGTTTATCAAATGTATCCGCACGAGCTCTCCGGCGGTATGCGCCAGAGAATCATGATCGCGATGGCGCTTTCCTGCAACCCGCGGCTCATCATAGCCGACGAACCGACCACCGCGCTGGACGTCACGATTCAAGCACAAATTCTCGATCTGCTCAGAAACCTTAAGGATAAGATCAACTCTTCGATCATGCTGATCACCCATGACCTGGGCGTGGTTGCAGAGATGGCGGATCTCGTTGTGGTGATGTACGCAGGACGCATCGTGGAAAAAGGCACGACGGAGGAAGTATTCCTGCATCCCGCGCATCCGTACACGATCGGGCTCATGGAGTCCAAGCCCGTCGTCGGGCGCGAGCAGGAGAGGCTCTACAGCATTCCCGGCTCGGTGCCAAACCCCATCAACATGCCGGACTACTGCTATTTCCGAGACCGCTGCGAACGGTGCTGTGACTGTTGTGACGGGAAATATCCGGGTGAGATCAAGCTTTCGAAAACACATTCGGTGAGCTGCTATCTCTACGCGGGTCAGGAGGTGAACGCATGAACGAAGATATCGTCATGGAGGTCAAAAACCTAAAGAAGTATTTCCCGATCAAAGCCGGCATGTTTGGCCGCGTTGTGGGTCAGGTGCGCGCCGTGGATGGCGTGAGCTTCCGCATTCGCCGCGGCACGACGATGGGTCTCGTCGGCGAGAGCGGCTGCGGCAAGACAACAATTGGCAAAACACTCCTGCGCCTCAACGACAAGACCTCCGGTTCCGTGCTCTTCAAAGGACAGGAGCTCTTTGATCTAACACACAGCGAGTTGAGAAAGATTCGCCCGCAGCTGCAGATCATCTTTCAGGATCCATATTCGAGCCTCTCTCCGCGTATGCCGGTCGGTGAGATCATCGGCGAGGCGGTGCGTGAGCACAAGCTCGTGCCGGAGAGTGAGTTTGACGACTATATCACGAAGATCATGCGTGCCTGCGGCCTCCAGCCGTATCATAAGGATCGTTACCCGCATGAGTTCTCCGGCGGTCAGCGTCAGCGTATCTGCATCGCACGCGCGCTTGCGCTCAATCCGGATTTCATCGTCTGCGATGAGCCGGTCTCCGCGCTGGACGTGTCCATTCAGGCACAGATCATCAACCTGCTGGAAGACTTGCAAAAGGAATTTGGGCTGACGTACCTGTTCATTTCGCACGATCTGTCGGTTGTGGAACATATATCCGATACCGTCGGCGTCATGTATTTAGGCGATATGGTCGAGTACGGCGCGAAGAAAGATATCTTTGCAAAGCCGATGCATCCGTATACACAAGCGCTGTTTTCGGCGATTCCGATGCCGGACCCGACCGTGAAGATGAACCGCATCATCCTCGAGGGCAGCATTCCTTCGCCGGCGAATCCGCCGAGCGGATGCAAGTTCCATACCCGCTGCCGCGAGTGCATGGAGATCTGCAAGACCGAGGTGCCGAGGCAGTATGAAGCTGGCAACGATCATTTTGTGGTCTGCCATCTTTATGGAAAGTAACATATGACAAGGCGGAGCAGAAAAGCAGACAACTGGGAGGACGACGGGCGCACCATCGTCAACATGAATGTCGAAGGCATGCCGGGATACCGGCGTGATCTGGACGCAAGCACGTTTGTGCGCGAGCCGGAGAAAAAGCGACCCAAGGAGCAGCTCTCCTCGCGAGAGACGAGAATGATTCTTTTCGCAAGCATGAAGTGGGCGTTTCTCTTCTCAGCAGGCTTCTCACTCATCATGGTGCTCTTCATCGTATTTTGCATCAAAGTCTGGTTTGCATAGGCCAAACCTGGAATTTAGGATTGGGGTTGTTCGGAAAGCATAGTTCTTTCCGGGCAGCCCCATTTTTTGATTGTTCTATCGCGAGTGCATCGTGGCAGGGAAAGGGAAGACGCTATAAACGGAGCATAGACGCGTGCCGGACTCGCAGAAATTCAGCGCAAATCCTCCGTTTTGACGAGGGATTTGTTTGGTTTTAACGAGGATTGTAAAATATCCCGAACAACCTACCGTATGACGGAAAATCAACATTGCTAGGTGATTTGTAAAGAAGTACAATACACATAAACAGGGAAGTTATATAGCCACAGCAAACATAGGGATGAATTCCTTCCCGCATCCCGCTATTATACAAACGGGAGATTTGATACAGCTCTCTTTCGCTTTCCGGGATGATTCCCTCCCGCATCCCAAAGAAAAAATGCAATCATTAGGAGTATTATGATGAAAAACAAACTACACGATCCAAGCAAGCGACCGCGCTGGTCTTGGTACTTTTATGACTTTGGTAACTCTGCCTATGCATCTGTCATTCTCCTTGCGGTGTATTCGGCGTATTTCAAGGGCACGGTCGTCGGCGGCGCGGAAGGAACCCGTCTCTGGGGCGTTTCGGTCGGAATCGCCGCGATAATCGTCGCCTTAGCTTCTCCCATACTCGGTACGATTGCTGACTATTCCAAGTCGAAAAAAACATTCCTGCTCT
>JBDKRF010000251.1:0-6215 GCA_039683525.1 Clostridiaceae bacterium | reverse complement strand
CTTATACTCCAGCCAGCAGGAAACTTTGCTTGCCGCGGTTCCAGAAAGCGAACCGTTAACGATCGTATATCCGTCATGAATCGACTCATACGGCCAGTTTGCCATATCCTCATTCCCCGATCTTCTTAAAGTTCAAGTTGCCGTTCTCAGGCACCCATGCATAACCACCAATCCGCAGCGAAGAAAGCACCTGCACATCGTTGACATACAGCTTGCCGGAAGAGAAGTAGGCGATCGCGCTGTCCGTGGTCACGCTGTCCTCGCTGCCGGAGAAGAAATACAACACATCGTTTTCCAGCTTGAGCTTGATTGCCGATGTGCTCTTTCCGATCACAATGCCGGAGGAAATCATTCGGATAAAGCTTCGCACCGACTCGAACTGCTGCGAGCTTTCGCCATTCAGCGTCGAAATTCGGCTTGCTGTTTCTGTGAAATTTGCCTCGATCGTCCCCGCCATAATGGAGAATGAGGTTTGTATCATATTTTGTAACGCAACGAAGTCCTGCGTTCGAACATAGTCTTCCAACGCGGTCATGATAATCTGCTGCGCCGATTGCAGAATCGAGGTGTTTTGGGTGAGTTGCTCCTGCACGATTTCTTTGATTTCACCATGCGTGGTATAGTCCGCCTCAATCGTCTCGATACGGTTCTTGATAGATCTGTTTTGCCTTATCTCCTCGCCGATCAGCGACGGGCGCGAATTGCCGAGCACGATGCCGGTGCTCGCCGGGTTATTTAGCGGAATCGTCAGCTCCGACAGCACATACGTTTCTTCCGGGCAGAGCGTGCCACAGGATACGACCACTTTATCGAGGAATTGGAACGACTCTACGTTCGCGTCCGCGTTGTGCAAATCGACCGCTGAGAGTTTGATCGTTTGTTTGAACCGCGCACCGGTGCCGCTTAACCAATCGCGGCCTCGGTTCGCAAGGACGTTCGCGTCGGTGATTTCATCCCATGTGGTCAAGCTGGATGGAGCAAAGATAACTCCGTAATCTGCCGCAAGAGCCGAATCGATCAGGAAATCTTGCCCATCGTTCACGCTCGCAATCGTAAGCCGCGCGTCGCTGTCAGATTCCGGGTCGATATACCGCAGCGCTGCACCAAGCGGAACACATGCGGTGTAGGTCTCGGATGCGCTCCTACTCAGTGCCAGATCGATCATGTTTTCGCCGAACTCAATCCGCTGAGTAGATGTATCCGGTACATCCGAGAGATAGTCCAGAATCGGATTCTCGTCTTCGTCGTACCGAACGATCAGGTAACCGCCAAAGGAATCGAGCAGGCAGGTCTTCAGTGTTTGCCATGACGATAGATAATCCTTTGTCGATACCCCAACCGAACCAGATAAGTCGCAGTTCCCGAGAGTCAGTCTCTGGCTTTCATTCACCTGCGCATTGTGCTGGGTCAGAAGATATTCCCAGGTCTCCGTCGCAGTACCATCCATGGTAAACGGACGAAGGATGCTGTCCAGTAGAAACGCCAGTACACCTTCCGCAACGACCTTGCGGTTCTCGTACAGATCCCGCTCGTCCTCGATCGCACGCCCTACCCAGATCAGTATGTCGTCGCGATAGACCTTGATTCGGCTCTTGAGCTTTTCTAGAACGCCATAGTGCGGATGTTCCTTAGGAATCTTGAACGTCAGCTCGCCCGGCTCATTCTTCTTTTGCGTCAACTCCGGTTCAAACACGAATAACTCTGGCAGTCGCGGATCGTAGAGTACGTACGAATCGAAGAGTATGCGGTACATTACAGCGCTCCTTTCCGGTAGGTGAACGTGACTCGTCCCGTGCCAGTTATCTCAATCTTCGTGTCACCCTCCATGAGCACCAGCGACGGGACGGTGTGAGTTCCGACGGGAAGCGTCGCAGAATAATCCTTTCCGCTGATTGTGAATGTGAACGTCATTTCAGCGGAAACGGTGATCGATGGCACGACCGCCATGAGCGTGTTCGTCAACGTCACCGTTGCGCTGCCCGAAGGTAGAACTGTAATCGCAGTCTCGAAGTGCTCCAACTTATACGGCTTCGCACGGCATTCCAGCGACAACTCGCAATAACCCCAGTGCCGTTCCACATTTTCGATCATGATTCGCGCATCGTAATAGAAAGTCGGGTCGCGATCAAAGATCACGTTCATCCGCCGCCCATGCACGTCCGCCGCAAACGCGGAAACCAGTGAGTCGAACGGTGCACCGCAATCTTGTGTGCATTCGCGCTGCCCTGATATGCCGAGTTCCAGCTTTCTTTTACCCGCAGCGGATCCTTGATCGTGCCAGGATGTTCCAGCACGCCGGAAGGAGCGGCCCCATTGGCGAAGAACTTCGCGCCATACTCCTCCGTCGCGATGGCCAATCCGATCGCGTTCTTCGCCATGGCGATCGGGCTATAGCCAATCAGTCCGTCGAACCCGAGTCCGGGAATGTGCAATACATCCGGGGGAGAAAGCGTCACCTGCGTTGATTTTCCGAGTGTGGTCGGATCTTCCGACCCGCGCTGATACAAATAAAAAAGCCGGCCGTTTTGATCACCGTCGACTGTCATTTTGTTCGTCATGAGCGGGTAGAGCGCGATCACCTCGCCTCTGGCGTTTCGAATGATCTGCGCGTAGGCATTACCCCATAGGAGCAGGTGGCTCATGAGTGTTTCCCGAAACGCGAAACTCGTCATCTCGGGGTTCGGTTCATCGTGTAGCAATCGGTAGAGCGGGTGCTTGAACGCTTTCTCTTTCCCGCCGCTATCGTTATATCGATAGACGTTAAGCGGCAGTCCCGCGACGGTTTCGGACAAAATCCTCACGCAGGAGTACACCGCCGTCATCTGCATGGCGGTCGTTTCATTCACCGGCTTCCCGCTTGATGTTCCGCCAAATAAGAAACTGTAACGACTGCCGTTGAGGGAGTCTTTCGGTTTGTCTCTTGATTTTCCTAAAGTACCAAATATCCGCACGAGAATGCCCTCCTCCCAATGCTTTACATACACAACTATCGCAGTTATAATACTCAAAGATGACTATGCACAGGAGTTTATTGTGAATATTTACATCGATGAGTCCGGTTCAATCAATAACAAAAATTGCAGTTCTGACCCGTTCTTTGTCGTTGCTCTAATCCACGTTAAGGATAAGGAAAAGCTCAAGCGTGCATATAAACGTTTTATTTCCTCAAACCTCACCCGTCTAGAAGAGTTGGATTGTGATCGCTTCAACGAGGTCACTGGTCGAATCACCAAATCTGGTGGCAAAATGTTTTCTAATGGAAAGTTCAAGGAGCTCAAAGGGACGCAACTCGATCCCGATATGAAGCGGAAGTTTATTGAGTACATTACGCGCGGTAATTACTTCGAGGTCTTTTTTATAAGGATTAATAATTCTCGTTTGTCCGATGCTTTTTGTGAAAACACTGCTCGTGTTTTCAATTATACTGTGTGCTTGGCGTTAAAATACTTCATTGTAAACCAACATCTTCCAAATGAAGACTGCAATCTTCAGCTCGACGAGAGAAATGAGAAAACTGAAACCAAGCATTTCTTAGAAAATTATCTGAATACAGAACTTACTATGAGTTGTATTGCTTCAGGTAAATTCTCTGTAATCTACTTTGATTCGGCTTGCAACCAATTCATCCAAATAGCGGATGTGTTTGCAAATTTCTATTATTCTCATTTACGGACAAACGCCTATTCAAAAGAATTTGCTGAATTAAGGCAAAATGGCATAATGAAGTTCGTTTTTGATTTCCCACCAAATTTCTAACCACTGGTATTGACGTTCCGTAAGACACATGATATTATACTCATACCAACAATAAGTCCTATGTTAGTGCCGTTTTCTAGGTAAGCGTCATGTATTGGCGTCGCTACTAGGCAATTGGTTTCACTGAAAAAAACAGATTCTGAAATGAATCTGTTTTTTATATTATTAGCAACCCTCGTTCGTTATAAACTGAAACGCTGTCATTTCCACCGTTCCTAAGTGCCCGATCCAATGCCATGATTGTTGCCACAGCACCGTCGATCTTCTCGGTGCTTTTTTCTTTGTCCGGCTTGATATTTCCCGCCGGGTCGGTGCGGATGTAGATGTTATCCATCATCCAGCGCAGCACCGGCTGACCGCCGTGCGCAATCCTCTGCTCCAGAGTCAGCTTCATGAGTTCCTTTGTTGGCGGAGACATGTCTTTGAAGCCCTGACCGAACGGAACGACCGTAAAGCCCATGCCCTCAAGGTTCTGCACCATCTGTACCGCGCCCCAGCGGTCGAACGCGATCTCGCGGATGTTGTACACTTTACCGAGCTGCTCGATGAACGTTTCGATGAATCCGTAATGCACGACGTTTCCTTCGGTCGTCAGTAAGGATCCTTGCTTCTCCCAAAGGTCGTAGTTCACATGATCGCGCCGCACGCGAAGGTCGATGTTCTCCTCCGGTATCCAGAAGAACGGCAGGATCACATATTTGTCCGTCTCATCTATCGGCGGGAACACGAGCACAAACGCCGTGATATCCGTACTGGACGAAAGGTCGAGCCCTCCGTAGCAAACTCGTCCTTCGAGCGCTTTCGGATCGACCGGGAACGCGCATTTATCCCACGCTTCCATGGGCATCCAGCGGATCGCCTGTTTGACCCACTGGTTCAATCGAAGCTGACGAAACGCATTCTCTTCGGCGGGGTTCTGCTGTGCGCTTTCACACGCGACCTTCACTTTGTCGATACCCACCGTGATCCCGAGCGACGGATTTGCTTTCTTCCACACCTTCGGGTCTGTCCAAGAATCGTTCTCTTCAGTGCCGTAGATCACAGGGTAGAACGTCGGGTCTGTCTTTCTGCCGTCGAGGATGTCCTTGGCTTTGGAGTGCACTTCCCAGCAGATGGAGTTGGTGTTGTCGCCGGCGGTGGTGATCAAAAAGTACAGCGGCTGCATACGCGCATCGCCGCTCCCCTTGGTCATAACATCAAAAAGACGACGGTTCGGTTGGGTATGTAACTCATCAAAGATCACGCCGTGTGTATTGAAGCCGTGCTTATTGGCAACATCGGCGCTGAGCACCTGATAATAACTTCCTGTCGGCAGGTACACGAGCCGCTTCTGCGAAGCAAGGATCTTCACCCGCTTTGTCAGCGCAGGACACATCGTCACCATATCCTTGGCAACCTCAAACACAATTGAAGCCTGCTGGCGGTCGGCGGCACACCCGTACACTTCCGCACGCTCTTCGTTGTCGCCGCAGGTCAGGAGTAGCGCGACTGCGGCGGCAAGCTCTGATTTTCCATTCTTCTTCAAAAGCAAAGCGGGCTTCGAGCTGTTCCACACTGTAGTCAGGACGAAATTTTCTCCAAGTCCGTTTATCCCATGATTTCAGTTGATCCCATAGTTCCGGATAGTTTTTCATCAATTGTCTCAGCTCCGCCAGCGACTGAAGCGGGCAGCACCAGCATGAAACACGGCTGAAATGCTCATACAGTCCATCCCAATCGTAACCATGATCATAACAATATTTCAGGCAGTCCGCTTCGTTCATACCCCACTCCACAAGTGGATGAACATGATTTGCGATTTTGTTGCGCGGCCGCTCGAGCCTATATTGCTCGTCGGCGGCAATTCCGACATACTCTAGAACATCATATTTTTCACGCAACGGACGCAGAAATTTTTCCCGCGGGGCGTCCTTTAACTTTGAAGTGCACCAACGCATTCGAGGTCCCGCCCAACCATAACCGTTGAGAATATTCCCGTAACGCCGCACAAGTTGCGAATCGGCTTTTCGTTTAACCGGAACATCAAACATCAGAAGGTGTAAAAACTATTGCCGAATACCGCAGGGTTCAGGAACTTGTACGGGCTGAACACATCGATCGCTTTGTTCGTGATGATCGTTCCCGTCAGCAGCATCCGATACCGCGCATTCACGCCGAGACGGTGCATGCACTTGCTCGCGGCAATGTTGTGCGTCTTGATCTTGTGGCCTTCGTCGCAAACGATGAGATCGGCGTCCCAAGTAGCAAGCTCCCGTTGCATTCGCCACGCGGACTCGTAGTTGATAACCGCCACCTGTAAGCCCGATGACGGCATTTGTCGTAATCTCTCGATTTTCTTGAATTCGCTGCCGTTCAATATGGCGAGTGAATACGCAAAACTTGCGAACTTGCGAAACTCCTCCTGCCAGACACCTAGGATTGACAACGGTGCGACGATCAGCATTCGCTCGACTTTGTGG
>JBDKRF010000250.1:0-2865 GCA_039683525.1 Clostridiaceae bacterium | reverse complement strand
CTCTCCTTCCTGCGGCTGTCCGCGCCACTCAAAGTCTTTGCAAAAGAAACATCCGTTCGACGCATCGTCGCATTGCTTTTTGCAAATAAGACACAGTCCGCACCCAGTCTCAACCGCATTTGTCATGTCGATGTCTTTTCTCGCCGCGTCCCGTTCCCGCTCGGCTTGCTCTGCGCGGGCGGTCAAGTTTGCGATTCGCTCGGCGTTCTCAAGCGCGTTTACGATTGCCTCTGATTTGAGTTCTTCGATCGCTTGCTCTTGGCTCTCTAGGCGGTCGGCAGCGTTTCCGTTCATCTGCTCATGGTCGCAAAGAATGACGTTTCCAACAGGATATTTGTATCGGCATTCCTTGCACTCGGTGTCGTCCGCAACACACCGCAACGCCCGCACGATCTCGCCAGTGGTCGGCTCACTTGTGGTCATCGGCGTTCACCCTCCTGTTCGTATGTTCCATCAATCAAATCTTCCAAGTCCGCGAATATCCACGGCATCAGCTTACTTTCCATCTAGTCCTCCTTGTCGTACTTTCGGTACGAACACGATGTGCAGAACCACGCCTTGTAATACGGGTCGTAGTCAAGCAACCGTTGGCACTTTGGGCAGAATCTGCGTTCACTCATTCTGCTTCCTCCTTCACCTTTCCCGTGATGTCGTCGGCGCGGTAGGGAGCGGGCAGCGGTTGCCATGCGATGACGTCAACAGGACTTGATTTCGCGTCTGTATACCACTTCTCGTTTGGAATCCAATACCACCCGATTGAAACCTCCATGAATCCGAATTTATCCAAGAAACACACCAGAACGTTATCGGTTTCTTTTCCGGGCAGCCCCTCGGTGCACGGTGTCCAGTCGCGCGTGGCAAGTCCCATGATGACGTATTTTGCGCCCTCTCCAATTGCCCCGAATAGCTTTGTCGGCAGCACATAAGTTACCGTCTTGTCGATCTCGTCACCCGTATACCGTTCTGTTTCATGATCGAACTCACGCAGATGCAGGATATCTCCAACGGCATAGCCGCGGTCATCCTTCCGCAGTTCAAACGGCTTGATGCCGGATTTTACCGCTTTGAAGTATTCCGGCCAGCATTTCAGATCGTGAATCATGTTGTAGCGTCTCCTTTCGGTTCGTATCGATCAGTCTTTTCAGACCTCATGCACTTCAAGCAGGTGATCAGCAGCATTTCACCCTTGTCGTTGCTTCGCTTTTCCGCTTCCAATCTGCACCCGGCGCACGTCAGCGGCGCTAAGTCTTCTTCACGCTGATCGTAATCCGCAGAACCCACTTGGTGCAGAAACTCGGTTACGTCGTAGTTCGGATCGAGTTTGTGGATGATGTCGGCGGCAATTTTCAGCTTCTCGCGTAAGCTGTAGACTTCTGCGAGAACAATGTCATCCGTTGCGGATTCATCAATCGGCTTGCTCTCCATCTCCGCGATCTGCGCAAGGGCGAGGTCGATGTTCACGGGGTCGGGGTCGCTCCACTGGATGAATTGAAGCGGCTCGTCGTTTGGCATTGCAATGAAGTAGTTTTCCGATTCCGTTCTTTCCCAATGATCGCTAGTTGACTCCATGTCGATGTATCTTTTAGGTTTACGTCGAAATCCGACTAATTCTTCATCTTCATCTCTCGCCACCCACTCCGCGCCTCTCGCTTTCGCGTCCAGCAGCGCGGGCTTGTCGGCGGTGGTCAGTCCTGCGTAGGTCATATCGTCCTCAAATCTTTCCCGCAAGCCACAAGCCCGCGATCACAAAAAGCATCAGCACAATGGCGGTCATTATAAAATCGTTACGCGTCATGTTTTTGTCCCAGCGTGATGTAAAATCCCCAGTACAGCCACGCCAGCCCGATCCTGACTTTGTATTCAATCCCGAACACGATCCCGATGCACGGTGTCAGCACGACCGGTCTGCGATTCGCGCAGCGTTCGAATGCGAACGTTTTTAACCTTTCCATGTTTCCTCCGTTTACTGGCAATCAGGGCAAAGCGTCACCCATTCGCCATCCTCTTTCCTGCTTTCGATCCGGCAGTAGCACAACTGAACGTCTGCCTCATCGAACGTGTTGAAGTATTTCACCTCACGCCCGCATTCGTCACACACAAGCACGTAACGCCATTCTCCGCGTTGTTCGATTGCCATTCTTATTCCTCCTAAAAATCAAAACCGCCAACAGGAGTGACGGCTCCCGCTGACGGCTGATAGATGGTCTGATGATGCTGGTCTGTACACCGTCATATGCAGACCACCTTGTGATTACAACATTACCACCTCGGCTTCGCAGTGTCAAGCCCCTCGTACAAGATTACGCGCTTTTTTTCTTCCTCCGCGTGGTATCGCTCGATCTTCGCGCCGGGCGATTTCTTCCAGTCCGGCAGCATGCAAATCGTGTCCGCTGTCTCGACAAAACACAGGCCGATTTTCATGTACTGCTCATAGGTCATCCCCTCCGGAAGAATGCCCGGGTTGATTACGATGTACCCGAGTTCATTTAGTACCATCTGCGCGTCCGCGAATTTCTCACGGTAACGAGGATCAGATGTGATTGCGCCGGAGAGGTAGAGGACTTCGTGTTCACTGATCAAAACTTAGTCCCTCCTGCTTGTAGATTTCCTGCGGCTCAAATAGCGGCGTTGTGGCTTTCTCCCGCGCTAGACGCTCTGACGCTGCTTTGAAGTAGTCAGCGTCCAACTCGAAACCCCACGCTTCAAAACCCATCCTGTGGCACGCTATAAGGCTTGACGCGCTACCAACGTGAGTATCGAGAATCTTGTCTCCGCGATGGGCGTAGTTTTGGAGTAGCCAGAGATATAGAGAAATAGGTTTCTGGCAACTATGAATGCGTTCTGTTTGCGCTGAAGGTAAAAGTA
>JBDKRF010000249.1:0-9897 GCA_039683525.1 Clostridiaceae bacterium | reverse complement strand
CGATGAAAGGCATGGCGGAGAGCAGCGCGTTCGGCGCAACCAGCGTGTTGATCATGGTCAACGTTGCGCTGGAAACGACGAATCAACTCGAGAGCCACATGCTGATGCGCCATTACACAGGATTCCTCAACTACCCAATCCGCAGTCCGCGTGAATGCCCCGAAAGAGTAACAGCGGAGAACGGCGTGCCGGCCCTGTGCCGGCGCGCCGGTTCCGCGGAATTGCGGGGGAAACACACAGACGGCGGATAGACGGAACAAGCAGACATTCGAGCAACAGCACGAAACGCGCTTAGACCGGAGGAAACGAGATGAAACTCATCTTTTTAGGCCCGCCAGGTGCGGGTAAAGGGACACAGGCGGTCAAGATCGCTCAGTCGTTCCAAATCGCTCACATTTCCACGGGCGATATGCTCCGCGCAGAAATGCGCGAAGGAACGAAGCTCGGGATGGAAGCCAAGGATCTCATCGAACGCGGCGAACTGGTGCCGGACGACGTCATCCTCGGAATGGTGAGAAACCGCATCCAGAAAGAGGACTGCAAAAACGGATTCCTCTTCGATGGATTCCCGCGCACGATTGCACAGGCGGAAGCGCTGGAAGCGATCAGCGAGATCGACTACGTGATCAACCTCGACGTTCCCGCGGAGACGCTCATCAAGCGCATCAGTGGACGGAGAATGTGCTCTTCCTGCGGGACAGGGTACCATGTGTCCACCTATGCGGAGCCAAACTGCGTTTGCGGCGCGGCACTGTATCAGCGCGAGGATGATAAGGAAGAAACGGTTCGCAACCGCCTTGTCGTTTACGAGCGCTCAACCAAACCCCTGATCGACTATTACTCCAACAAGGGCCTGCTCCATACGGTTAACGGAAACGCGGAAATCGACACGGTCGACGCGGCAATCCGCTCGGTGATTGCAAAATGAGCGGAATCACGATTAAGTCTGCCGCCGACATCGAGAAGATGGATGAAGCGGGACGTATTGTGGAAGAGACGTTGAATCTGCTGGCAAAGTCTGCCGAAATCGGCATGACGACACAGGAGCTGGACGACATTGCGGTATCTTACATCAAGAGCCGCGGCGCGGAAGCCTCGTTCCTGAACTACAACGGTTATCCGAGGAGCATCTGCACCTCGGTCAACACACAGGTGGTTCACGGAATCCCCGGGCACTACCGCCTGAAGGACGGAGATATCCTTTCTCTGGACGTCGGCGCGTATAAGAACGGGTTCCATGGAGACGCGGCTCGCACGGTTCTCATCGGCAATGTGCCGGAAGAGACCCAGGCACTCGTCCGCGTGACGAAGGAATGCTTCTTTGAAGGGATCCGCTTCGCAAAGCCCGGCTGCCGTATCTCGGACATCGCAAAGGCAGTGCAGGCACATGCGCAAGCACACGGTTACGGCGTTGTACGCGACTTGGTCGGCCACGGAATCGGACGGCATATGCACGAAGATCCCGAGGTGCCAAACTTCTGGGACGATACGCGCTTCGGACGCGGGGTACGGTTGGAAGCGGGCATGACCATTGCCATTGAGCCGATGATCAACCTGGGGACATACCGCGTGTATCAGCTCGACGACGGCTGGACGGTCGTCACCGCGGACGGCAAACCTTCCGCACACTACGAGAACACCGTCCTGATTACCGAGGGCGAGCCGAGGCTTCTGACCCTACATGAGGAGGAAGAGCACGCATGAACGAACCGGTGATCGGCAGGGTTTGCACCTCGCGAGCCGGGCACGACAAAGGCAGAGTATTTCTCATCGTCGGAATATTCGATGAGAACCATGTGCTTTTGAGCGACGGAGAAACGCGGAAACTCGCGCGACCGAAGAAGAAAAAGCTCTCGCATTTGCACGTTGAGCCCCAAAAAGCGGACGAAATTGCAAAAAAATTCGCAGAAAGTAAAGAAATACTGGACGCGGATGTGCGAAAAGCGTTACAATTATTCGGTTACAACATCGGTTGAAATTCGTGATGTAAAAATTGCGAAGCAAAGATTTGAGAAACCGTGTTGAGACAGACAAATTAGGAGGGATAGCTTGTCAAAACAGGACGTTATTGAAGTAGAAGGTGTCGTTTCGGATTCCTTCCCGAACGCTATGTTCGAGGTAAAGCTAACGAACGGTCACAAGATACTCGCAACGATTTCGGGGAAGCTTCGAATGAATTTCATTCGAATCCTGCCGGGTGACAAGGTCACCGTGGAGCTCTCTCCGTATGATTTGTCACGCGGGCGCATCACCTGGCGCGGCAAGAACTGATTTTGAAAAGAGCGGCGCTCTTTCCGAAACGGGAAATACATCAGAACCGATTTTGAAAGAATGCAGCTTTTTAGAAAAATGATTTTTCTACGATAGGAAGCGAAAGGAGTACCACCATGAAAGTAAGACCGAGTGTGAAACCCATTTGCGAAAAATGCAAGATCATCAAGCGCAAAGGCCGCATCATGGTTATCTGCGAGAACCCCAAGCACAAGCAAAAGCAGGGCTGATTTTTCAGGAACAAAACCGACGGAGCGGCTGCGTAAGGGATGGGAGACCATGAATTACGTTTCCGGCGGATGCTGATATAAATAACCATTCACGACTATTTACGGAGGTAAAGGAACGATATGGCACGTATTTCTGGCGTTGACCTTCCCAGAGACAAACGGATCGAGTACGGCTTGACCTATATCTATGGGATCGGCCACAAGACCGCTTTGGAGATATTGTCCGCAACCGGTGTCGACCCCGACATCCGCGTGCGCGACCTGGCGGAAAGCGACGTCTCTAAGCTGAGAGACTACATTGACCACAACGTCAAGGTGGAAGGCGATCTTCGCCGTGAAACCTCGATGAACATCAAGCGGCTGATCGAGATCGGCTGCTACCGCGGCGTACGGCACCGTAAAGGCCTGCCGGTTCGCGGACAGAGCACCAAGCAGAACGCTCGCACGCGCAAGGGACCCAAGCGCTCGCAGAGCGGCAAGAAGAAGTAAGGAGGAATAGCGAAAATGGCAGCAGCAAAGCAAGTCAAGAAGACAGCCACCACGCGCAAGCGCCGCGAGCGCAAGAACATTGAGCGCGGGGCAGCACATATCCGCTCCTCCTTCAACAACACCCTTGTGACCATCACCGACCTGCAGGGCAACGCCCTGAGCTGGTCGAGCGCAGGTTCGCTCGGGTTCCGCGGTTCGAAGAAATCCACGCCGTTTGCAGCGCAGATGGCGGCGGAAACCGCCGCGCGCGGCGCGATGGAGCATGGCCTGAAGACCGTTGAGGTCTATGTTAAGGGCCCCGGTTCCGGCCGTGAGTCGGCAATCCGCGCCCTGCAGACCGCAGGACTGGATGTCAACATGATCAAGGACGTGACGCCCATCCCCCATAACGGATGCCGCCCGCCCAAACGCAGAAGAGTTTAAGGAGGGAAAAGCGATATGGCAAGATATACCGGTTCCGTCTGCAGGCAGTGCCGCAGAGAAGGCGTCAAGCTTTTCCTCAAAGGTGACCGTTGCTTCTCCGAGAAGTGCGCCGTCAACAAGCGCCACACCCCTCCGGGAATGCATGGTCAGGGCAGAAAGAAGCAGAGCGAGTACGGCATTCAGCTTCGTGAGAAGCAGAAAGTCCGCAGAGCATATGGCGTGCTGGAGTCCCAGTTCCGCAAATATTACGATCTCGCGTCCAACATGCGCGGCATCACCGGCGAGAACATGCTTTCGCTCTTGGAGCGCCGCCTGGACAACGTGGCCTACCGTCTCAACTTTGGCGATTCCCGCCCCATGGCGCGCCAGATGGTGAACCACGGCCACATCCTGGTCAACGGCAAGAAGGTTGACATTGCTTCCTACCTCATCAAAGAGGGAGACGTGGTCTCCATCCGTGAGAAGAGCAATGATGTGGAATTCTTCAAAACCCTCAAAGAGCAGGGTGCAGCCAAGCCCGTGCCGAAATGGCTCGAATTGGATGCCGAAAAGCTCAGCGGTAAGGTCGTCGTTCTCCCGTCGCGCGACGATATCGACTTGACGATCGAAGAGCACCTCATCGTTGAGTACTACTCCAGGTAAGCCAAGCTGATTTGGCGGACCGCAACAGACAAACCGAAGGAGGGTAAGCAATGCTGGAGATCGAAAAGCCCAAACTCGAATGTGTTGAACTAACGGATAATTACGGCAAAGTCGTCGTGGAACCGTTGGAGCGCGGATTCGGCACTACGCTTGGCAATTCCATGCGTCGCGTGCTGCTCTCGAGCCTGCCCGGTGTGGCGGTAACGAGTGTTCGCATCGACAGTGTGCTCCATGAGTTCTCGATCATCGAGGGCGTGAAAGAAGACGTTACCGAAATCATTCTCAACCTCAAGGAGCTGTGCTGCAAGCTATATTGCGACGGCCCCAAGAAGGTGATTATCGATGCTTCGGGTGAGGGCGAAGTCAAGGCGAAAGACATCCTTCCGGATTCCGACGTGTTGATCATCAACCCCGAGTTGCATATCGCAACGCTGGATCGTGGCGCGAAGCTCCATATGGAGATCATGCTGGAAAATGGCCGCGGCTATGTTCCGATCGAGCGCAACAAGCGGCACGATATGCCCATCGGCGAAATCGCCGTAGACTCGATTTTCACCCCCATCGAGAAGGTCAACTTCGCGGTCGAGAATACGCGCGTTGGTCAGATTACGGACTTTGACAAGCTCACGCTCGAAATGTGGACAAATGGCAGCATCAAGCCAGACGAGGCGGCTAGCCTCGCGGCAAAGATTCTCACCGAGCATCTGGCGCTCTTCATCAACCTCACCGATCACGTGGTCGGCGTGGAGATCCTTGTGGAGAAGGAAGAGAGCAAGAAAGAACGGATTTTGGAGATGAACATCGAGGACCTCGATCTCTCCGTCCGCTCCTACAACTGCCTCAAGCGCGCGGGTATCAACACGGTTGAAGAACTCGTTCAGCGCGATGAGGAAGAGATGATGAAGGTCCGAAATCTTGGCCGGAAATCGCTCGAGGAAGTTCAGGCAAAACTGAGTGCGCTGGGTCTGTCACTTCGCGCACACGATGAATAAGAGGAGGAAGCACAATGGCGAACCGCAAACTGCGTAAGCCCTCTGATCAGCGAGTCGCTCTTTTGAGGAATCAGACCACGGCGCTTCTTTGGAACGGTAAGGTCGTCACGACCGAAGCGCGCGCCAAGGAGATCCGCTCGATTGCCGAAAAGATCATCACGCTGGCAGTCAAGGAATACGATAACAGCCAGACCGTAGAGAAGGAATCCCGCAACGAGAAGTCGCAGATCATCAAGCGCGAAGTCGTCAACGACAAGGCGAGCAAGCTCACCGCGCGCCGCGCGATCATGGCGTATGTCTACGACATTCCCGAAGCCAAGCAGGACAAAGAGAGCAAGAGCGAATACACCGCGCGTACGAAAGAACGCACGCATCCGGTGGTCGAGAAGCTCTTTCGGGATCTCGCGCCGAAGTATGCAAAGCGCATTGCGGCAGGAAGCAAGGGCGGCTACACGCGTATGTATAAGCTCGGGCCCCGTCGCGGCGACGCAGCCGAGATGGTCGTCGTCGAGCTCGTCGACTAAAGCTTAAGTCAAGCAACACAAACAAACCCGTCGGGCAGCCGGCGGGTTTTTGTTTATTCTCGGCGGGATTTTTAGTATGAGCCGCTTGCCGCCGACCATGCGATCAAGGCATATTGTAACTTTTTTCGGAACAAAAGAGGCATTCTACAAATCTTGTGCGCGCTATGGTATAATAATTGCCGTGTGAAGATTTTAAGGGGAATGGCGTTGCATTCATTTAATATGACATTCGAAGTTAAGAAGGCATCCTTCACGAAAAAGATCATAGCAATCTTGATGATAGCGGCAATGCTGCCGCTGTTTGCTGCATGCTCCAGTGAGCCGCGCACGGATAGCAAAGCGCTGGTGGTCAACGAAGTCGTCACCAGCAACAAGCGCTCTTTGGTGGATGAATCGCTTGGTACGCCGGACTGGATTGAGCTTTACAATTCGGGCACGGTACCGCTCGACCTCTCGGGTTATGGCGTGTCGGACAACCTTCGAAACCTGCATAAATTCGTCGTGCCGGAAGGCACCACGCTCGCTGCCGGCGAATACCTCGTTTTATACGCAACCAACGCAACAGAAGATCAAACCAATCCGCTGATTACAAACTTCGGACTTAGCAAGAGCGGCGATTATATCTTTATCACCGACGCTTATTTCGGTCTTGTCGCGCAGATGGAGATTCCCGCATTGTACACGGATGTATCCTATGCGCGCGCAGCCGACGGTACTTATGGCTACAGCGGCGTGCCGACGCCCGGAGCGGCGAATGACAGCGAGATTTTCACAAGCCTGGATGCGGTCTTTTCTTCGCAAAACCTCAATGCGCTGGCGATCAGCGAAGTCATGCCGACCGATGACGCAAGCGGTTACCGTTGGGTGGAGTTGCACAATAACAGCGACAGCGCGATGCAACTGGAAAACTACTGCCTCTCGGACGATGAGACGAATCCGCTCAAGTGGCAGATCTCGTCCGGCACCGTTCCCGCGGGCGGCTATCTCTGCATTTACCTGTCCGGCCTTGGCAGCGACGGAAAAGACGGCATCCACGCGCCGTTCCGGCTCAGCAGTGAGGATACAACAGTTCTCCTCTCCGACTTGCAGGGCAACCTGATTGACCGCATCAGCTGGCAAACGGGTGTTCCGGGCGGTGTTTCGGTCGTCAAGGATGCGTCCGGCGCGGCGGTCTACACGGCATATCCTACATTTGAGGCCGCAAACAGCGAGCAGACATTTACCTCTCTTGAGATGACAGTGATGGATCAGTCCGATCCGGTCCATATCAACGAGGTGTTAAAGTATAACACGCTTTCCGCGATCGACGCGGATGGCGACCGCGAGGAATGGGTCGAACTCAAAAACTTCTCCTCAGAGGCCGTGTCACTGCTCGGTTACTTCCTCTCGGACAATCCGGACGATCTGTATAAGTGGGCGTTGCCGGACATGACGCTGCAGCCCGGTGAATGCAAGATCATCTTCCTCTCTGGTAAAAACCGGACGAACACGGAACTGCACGCAAACTTTAGCCTCTCGGACGACGAGAATGAAGTATTCTTTACGTCGCTCAGCGG
Organism: Clostridiaceae bacterium; assembly: GCA_039683525.1. Lineage (GTDB taxonomy): Bacteria > Bacillota > Clostridia > Christensenellales > CAG-138 > UBA7703. The sequence goes on along the minus strand of JBDKRF010000249.1, from coordinate 2,770 downwards.
CATGCGGACGGAGAGCATGTCACTCGCCGGCATCACGCGGGACAACATCTCGGTGGGACTTGACAAGGACCGAAACATTCGATATTACGCATCGCCGACACCCGGCAGCGACAATGTACACGGATTTGAAACAGCCGACCAGATCGGCTGTTTCGACAATACAGGGGTATTTATCAGCGAAGTCAGCGCCGTGAGCGAAGTTAAGAGCGGCGATTACGACTGGATCGAGTTGCACAATGGTTCAGATCAAGCGATTGACCTCAGCGGCTGGGTCCTTCAGGATGGGATAGATTCCGATACGCCCTATACCTTTTCCGGCGTAACGATTGGCGCAGGCGATTATCTCGTTGTCGATTGCACCAATTCCACGACAAAACAGGAGGCTGGAATCGCACCGTTCTCCGTTTCGGCGGCCGGTGAAACGCTGGTTCTCAAGAACGCGGAAGGCATGCTGGTCGATGCGTTTGACTCGGGCGTACTCGCACCGGAGATTACGAGCGGCAGACTCGAAGGGGACACCTCCACCGCGCGCGTGTTCTTTCAAGATCCGACTCGCGGCAGAGAAAACAGCACGGACATCACCACTGGCGTCTCTGCGCAACCTGTTTTTTCGGATCTGACGTTGTATCACAACAGCGCGTTTAGCGTCACCATTACATGCGACGATCCGAACGCGGAGATCTACTATACGACAGACGGAGACGAGCCATCGCTGGATTCCAGGCGATACACGGAGCCGGTGCAGATCGACGAAAGTACGCCGCTTCGCGCGGTGTCCTATATCAGCGGTAAACGCCTCAGCGAGATTACGACGGCAACGTATCTGTTTGAGGAGCCGCACACCGTGCCCGTGGTTTGTATAACGGGAAACGCAGACCGAATCCAGGAGGTCTTGCGCGTGGATGACAAATTTAATAAGGTTGAGCGTCTCGCAAACATCTCGTTTTACGAGCCGGATGGTGTACTCGGCGTCTCGTTCCCTGCAGGGATCAAACCCAAAGGCGCAGGAACCATCATCTATTCTCAAAAGTCGCTGAGCATCAATCTTCGCGCGGGCTATGGTCAGAGTAGCGTAACATACCCGTTCTGGCCGGGATACGATTTCGACACGTTCTCCGCGCTCGTGGTGCGAAACGGTGGACAGGATTGGAGCGCGGCGCGTATTCGCGACTCGTTCACAAGCATGCTTGTCGAAGGCATGAACCTCGATAACTCCGCAACGCGCCCGGTAGTGGTGTACATCAACGGCAACTACAACGGCCTTTATGACCTCAACGAGGATCAGAACGGCGAGTTTTTGGAGACGCACTACGGCGTAGACGGCGACACGGTGGAGTTCATCCGCCGCAACAGCACGCCGATCAAGGGCGAAAGCAAGGACATCAAGCGCGTTCGTGCCTTTGCGGAAAACGAGGACCTGAGCGACGACGCGGTGTTTGCCGAGTTTTCGCAGTGGATCGATGTCAATTACTTTACGGACTATTTTATCGCGCAGACGTACATCTGCAATAGCGATATGTTTAACCAGAAATATTGGCGCACGACAGATTATAAGCTGAAGTGGCGGCCTGTCTTCTTCGACCTGGACTTTGCTTATAAGACGGCGGCCAGAGACATGATCGGTCAATATTTCAATGTCAACGGTGTTCCCTCTGCGGATAAGTCGCTGACCTATTTTGAAATCTACATCGGACTCAAGAAGAACGCGGCCTGGCGGGATTACTGCGTTGACCGTTACGTGCAGGTGGTGGAGCAATTCTTTAACGCAAACCGCGCCACGGCTCTGTTTGACCAGATGGTAGCCGCGATTCGCCCGGAGATGCCGCGACAGATCGAGCGCTGGGGCAAGCCCAGTTCGATGCGGGAGTGGGAGGACAGCGTGGCGCAGATGCGCACATTTATCGAGCAGCGTCCGGATTATGCGCTGGAAAACATGCGTAAATACTTCGACGTTTCGCAGGAAAAGCTGGACGAACTCATCGCCAAATACAAGCAATAGAAAAACGCTTCTCAGGCAGCCGTGTGGTATCACGGCTGCCTTTTGCAATTCTACCGGAATATGTGTGTTTCCCAGCGGGAAAGATTTCAGATATGAACGCAGATGAAACTATGCGGCAAAGAAACGGCGTTCATTTACACTCGATTGCGTTCATGCTAAAATAAGATGACTATATGTAGGCAGGTAAGAGCATGAGAATACTCGGAATTGACCCCGGATACGCCATTCTGGGTTATGGCGTGGTGGACGTTTCGGGAACGAAGCTTGCGCCTGTCGACTACGGTGTGATCGAGACCACGCCGGATGAGCGCCTGCCGGAACGGCTGAATCGGCTCTACGACGGCACCCGCGCGCTGATCGAGCGATTTCAGCCCGATATGGCGGTGTTTGAGGAACTGTTCTTTTACCGCAACACGACGACAGCCCTCTCCGTCGGCGCGGGTCGCGGGGTTGCGATTCTCGCGGCACAGCAGGCGGGAATTCCGCTCTATGAATACACACCCATGCAGATCAAGCTTGCGGTCACAGGCGATGGACACGCGGATAAGCGCGCCGTGCAGAGCATGGTAAAGCTTCTGCTTTCGCTCAAGAACATCCCTAAACCCGACGATGCTGCGGATGCGCTCGCGGCGGCGATCTGCCACGGCTGCACGATCGGCCCCGCTGCGGAAGAATACCGCATTCGATAAAGAGACGGAGGAAACCATCCTTGTACGCATATATCAGCGGACTTGTCGACGAGCTGCTGCCCGACCGCGCCGTACTGGAAGC